>CAZXVB010000084.1:0-9497 GCA_964643875.1 uncultured Anaerolineales bacterium
CCGACGGTTGAAACCGCGCCTGAGGAGCTAAAGCTGGCTGTCCACGCAGGTGGACGCTCGGCTGCAAGTCCTCCAGAGGCGATTTTAATCGCTAGCAGAAGTGGCCTGAGCAGTTACTTTCCCGAATAAGCGTATTCGGTGACTTCACCGCCATTCCAGTTTTTCCACAAAGCTTTCCAGGGTATCGCTACCTCGGATGCGAATGCGGGGCAGCATAAACAGGTTGTCACGGGTATGGGTGTACCCCCATTCCGTCGTCACAGCCCCCCAGTAGCCGGCTGACTTGAGCACCGCGATCACATCGGCATCGTACCGCCCGGAGGGATAGCAGAAAAAACGGGGCAAACGACCGGTGTGATACTGAATCGCCTCCTGTGCCCCCACTATTTGGTAGACCAGGTAGTCATAACTCCGCCCACGCAGGTCCACATGGTCGCGGCCATGAGCCTGGATATCCATCCCAGCCTCCGACATTTCCTTCATCTGCTTCCAAGTCATATAGCCGGGGGACTCGAAATGGGTCGGTGTGGCCAACACGAAAAACGTGCCGGGGAACCCATATTTGAGCAGGAGCGGAAAGACGACCGTGTAGGCATCGGCGTACCCATCGTCGAACGTGAGGATCACCGGCTTGTCCGGCAATGGATACCCCTGCGTCAGGTATAAGGTCAAGTCGGTCAACGTGATCGGGTGGTAACCCGCCTCGGCCAGGTAGGCCAGTTGGGCTTCGAAATCTTCTGGCGACACCGTCAGGTCGCGCCGCAGGCTATCGGCGTCCGGCGGAAGTTCGGAGACGTAGTGGTACATCAGGATCGGCACATGGGCTTCTTCCGGTAAAGTAACTGGCGTAGGGGTTGGCAGTGGGGAGGATGGGAAAGAGGACGGATCGGCCATCGAAGCGGTTTGAGGAATGTCCCAGTAAGGAATATCCCATCGCCCTTGGGCCGGTGTAACGGCCAGTGCGCAGAGTACGAAGGTAATGATCCCCAACCGGAGAAAGAATCTGCCGATTGAAGCCGGCCAACCATCGCCGCCATCGCCGCGATGGTGTGCTCGAGTTATCAGGGTGGTCATTCGGTCGTGTATCGAGCCGATCACCAGGGAAATAAGAGGAATGTTTGGCATTATTGATCCTGAATATCCGTATATCCGATCACAGCGAGCGAAGGATACCTCAGACGCTTCAATCTGTCAAGCGCGCTCTTCCCAATCACACTGGGCACTTTTGCTTTCCTATGATAAAATTGAAGTTAGTATCATTCAATCAGCGTCGAGTCCGGCAAAGAGTTGGGCAGAACGCCGTGACCGTTCGAAGGACCGTCCAAACTGTCTGGCAAAGTGTCTGGTCACGGATCCAGGTAAAGGGTGGGGAATATGCTAAATTCTGCAATGTTGGATCTGACCACAGCTCTCTCAATTCTCATCGTTTTCACCGGAATCCTAACTCTTGGTATTGTCTCGAGAAGAAGGGGATTTCGAGACCATACCGTTCGTTGGCTGATGGTATATGGAGGCCTCTTCTGTGTGGGGGAATTCGGCCCGGTTATCGCCAACGCTGCCGGCTGGCATTTTTGGGGCGACGCACTGGAAATACGGGTCGCTCTGTATGAGGTGCTCCTGTTGGCATTGGCCTTTGTCTATCTCACCCGCGTCTTCGTGCGGGCTTCCGGGAACGGCCTTGGTTGGTGGGTCTGGACGGGCATAGGGAGCGCGCTCCTGTGGGGGCTGGACACCAACTTGCTGGCGCTGCCGGATGTGATGTGGCTGAGCAATGGTCGTTATTACCTCCCCAGGGATGGCCTGACTCTGTCCGCGTTGGTCATATTCTGGGGCGGGATGGTCGGAGGAGCAGCTCTGGTGACGATTCGCTCGTACCGCCAGATCCATCAACCGCTGCACAGGAATCGCATCCTTTATTGGGGGCTGGTGTTGACCATCACCACGGCTGCTGCTGTCGTCCGTTTGACCGAGTTACGTACCGGCCCATTTTTTCTGGATAGCTTGTTGTATTTGGCGGCTATCTTGGTGGCGGGATACGTGGTTTCGACACATCGTCTGTTTGACGTCCGTTATGCTATGCGCCGGATCGAGGGCTATTTGCTCGCTGCGTCCTTGATGACACTCATCTACGCTGGTGTGTTTACAATCGCTTGGCGTTCCTTTCAATCATTATCGGGGTACAATGTTCTGATCATCAGCACCGGCTGGGCCTTGCTTGTGACACTTCTGATCGCTCCTCTGCTCCAATGGATGCGTCGGCGAATTGATCGCTGGATTACCGGCGTGGCTTACGATCCACGCCGCACCCTGCGGGAGTACAGCGCTAGCATCAGCAACATTCTGGATCTGGAAGAGTTGGCCCGGGTGATGATCGAATTGATCAGTGAGACCCTGAGCGTTCGGCGCGCGGCCTTATTCGTCGTGCGCCGTGGAACGTGCGATGAACACCATATTGGACACAGTGAGGAGGATCTTTCTTCTTGCTACTATCTCCGAGGAGCGGGGGGATTCTGTCGTGAAGATCAGTCTCTTGGCCGGGCTGTATGTGCCCATGAGGATGGAAGTTTAACAACTCGGCTAGAGACCGACCATAATCACATGCTTGAGGATCAACAATTGCAGCAGGATATGATCACAGAATCACCGATTGCCTGCCCTGCCCTGACGTTACCAATGGAAAGTCCTCTGGCCGCATTCTTGAGCCAGGAACATACTCCCCTGACACAATACGAGATTGATCTCGATCCGCGCTTCCATTCTATCTCTTCCCAGGAACGTGATTGGCTCGAGTGCTTGGATATGGACGTCTACGTGCCGATCTATGGCCAGGGAGAATGGATTGGCCTGCTGGCGATCGGCCCCAAGTCATGTGGAGATCGGTATTTCGACGGTGAGCTCGATTTGCTCAACACGCTGGCGGACCAGACAGCGGTGGCACTGGAAAATGCCCGCTTGTTCGACGACTTGCAGCTTCGTAGCCAGGAGATCTCCCGTCTTAATGAAGAGTTGGAGGCCGCCAATCGGGAATTGATTCTGGTGGGACAAGCCAAGTCCGATTTCATTGACATTGCTTCCCACGAGTTGCGGACTCCCTTGACCCAGGTGCGGGGATACACGGATATTCTCAGGGAGGCTCTTGAGGAGGAGACGCTGACCCCGAACTATGGCAAGAAGCTGGTCAAGGGGCTAAAAGAGGCCGCGTGTCGCCTGGAGGAGATCGTGGACATGATGTTTGATGTGGCCCAGTTGGATACCCAGACGATGGATTTAAATCTGACCCCAGAGCTGGTCTCTCGCATCGTGGATGCCGCTGTGGAACCGTGGCGGCCGACATTGACTGAGCGCAACATCACCCTTTCCGTGGAGGGCATCTCCAACCTACCGCTCATTGCTGGAGATTTTAACCGCTTGCGCCAGGCTTTGTCTCACCTGATTCAAAACGCCATTAAGTTTACACCAGATGGTGGGCGAATTCGTATCACTGGTCTTATGCGACCCTGGACATTGCCTCAAGAACAGGCCATCGAACTAGTCGTAGCTGATACCGGTATTGGTATTGATCCAGAAGAGCTGGAACGTATCTTCGAGAAATTTTACCGGATCGGCAACGTCTTGTTGCACAGCACCGGCAAGACCAAGTTCAAAGGCGCTGGCCCAGGGCTAGGCCTCACCGTGGCCCGGGGCATCATAGAGGCTCACGGGGGACGAATCTGGGCCGAAAGCCCTGGCTGTGACGAGCAGACGTGCCCCGGCAGTGAATTCCATATCGTCTTGCCGGTCCACCCATCGAGAGAATCTCTCTCCACCGACCGGTTGTCGGTGGTCGCTCCGGCCACAGGCGTCAATCTTGCCGAGTAACTGCTCAGGCTACTTCTTTAGCGATTGAAATCGTCTCTAGAGGGCTTGCAGCCAAGCGTCCACGCAGGTGGACAGCCAGCTTTAGCTCCTCAGGCGCGGTTTCAACCGTCGGCCTGAGGAGTAACTTACCGATACGTAAGAACCGCCCCTGTACCTGCCAAGCTGACCAGCGCCGCATAGCGGGCCAGGTACCCGCTGGTCGCCTGGGGGGTAGGATAGCATAGCATCCCTGTGCCGTCCGCCGTGCATCCCTATGCGCGGCTACGGGAGTGATTTTTCGGACAGGCTTTTACCATACACGGATGCTCATCCTGATATGTTGCGGGATGCTCAAGACATCGGGTGATGAAGTGAAGCGCTAGGGGAGATAGGCGCGGGGATTTTGTTGGGCGCCATAATAGCGCACTTCGAAGTGCAAATGGGGACCGGTAGACCATCCTGTGCTACCGACGGCCCCAATGACCTGGCTGCGCTCAACGGCTTGCCCCGTGGTGACGTATATGCTACTCAAGTGCGCGTAATAGGTAGCGAACCCATTGGCGTGATCTACGATAACCAGGTTGCCATACCCGACATCGGTCCAGCCGGCAAAGCTGACGAATCCGCCATCGGCAGCTAAGACGGCACTACCGGTTGGTGCTCCGATGTCAATCGCTCGGTGGCCGTACCAATACCCCTGAGTAATTGTGCCCAGCACAGGCCATATGAATCGCCCCGTTCCCCGTGCACCCTCTGGCACCGATCCGGTGTATGTTGTCACGACTTTGGGCACGTAGGGCTTTTCTCCACCTGGCACGATCAGATACATTCCTTCGGTGAGGGCATAGTCCGGTGGGGAAAGGTGGTTATACTCACACGCGGCAATGTCTTCTGGTGTGACTTTGTACTTTTCGGCAATGGACTCCAGCGTATCTCCGGCCGATACCTGGTGATACACCCCATCCACAGGCAGGATGGTGACCACTTGACCAATACGAAGCAAGTCTGGGGCATCCTCGATGGCAGGATCGGCCCACATAATGGTGGTGGGTTGCAGATCGAAACGCGCGGCAATGGCCTGGACAGTGTCGCCCGGCTGGACAGTGTATGTGATTACACCCAGCCGGGGTCGTTCGGGGATTACCGTGTGCGGTTGTGGTTGTCGTTCGATGGGGCGGTGGAGTGCATAGGCGATTTGTACGTGATGTGTGGGACGGTTCGGCAGGAGGAGATGGTCTGTGCTATGTTCCGGTTGTGCCACTGTGGTGGATTTCCCAACGTCCATCCCGTTGTAGGAAGTGGCTTTTATCACAGTATGTGTAGACCACGCGATGTCGGTCTGGATATCCATACGGCTGAGTCCAACGGCGATGATTGCGATCATCAACACGGAAAGATGGGCGCTGCTGCGCACGACGATAGGCATCCAACTGCGCCGTTCGTCACTCAAGCGGTAAAACAGTAAGGCCAGCCAGGTGAAAGCACGGGAAATCAGTAGATAGAACCAAGCCCAAGGGGAGGGGCTAGACAGAGGGGAAAAAGAGGGGAAAGACGGACGGCTCATTGCTGTTGCCCGCCTGTTGCCATTCATCCGTCGCGCTCTCCTGGGCGACTACGGCAGATATGCCTGAGGATCCTGCGGTATGCCGTTGTAGCGGATTTCGAAGTGTAGGTGGGGGCCGGTAGACCAGCCGGTGTTACCGCAATAGCCCAACAGTTGCCCCTGGTACACCGCCTGCCCACATCCCACGACAATGTCGCTGAAGTGACCATAGCGGGTGACGAAACCATTGCCGTGGTTCACTTCTGCCAAAATACCGTACCCGCCATTCCACCCGGCGATAGTCACGACACCATTGTCGGCAGCATAAATGGGGTCTCCTAGTCGACAGGCGTAATCCAGCCCAATGTGCCCCGGATTACGGGGGTCTCGGAAGTACCACCCGGATACTCGAGAACTACCGGTGGGCAGAATGAACCAACCGTTGGCGCCTGGGCCGGTAAAGGTGACGCCGCTACAGACGCCGTAGCTATACTGGGCAGACCCGGATGTGGCGTATTCCGGTTGTGGAGGTGTCCAGGCGATTTCGTCTCCTTTGCCGCCAGGTATGACCAGGAGTTGCCCTTCCTGGAGGGGGGTGTCCTCTTCCAGGTCGTTCCACTCATTATAAAGTGCCTCTGGTTCGACGTCGTATTTCTCTGCAATGCTTTCCACGGTTTCCCCTGCCAGGACGGTATGGTAAGTTCCGTCTACCGGCAAAATGAACAACTCTAACCCCAATTGGATTAGCCATGGAGCATCCTGTAAAGCTTCTCGGTTGCTCCAGACAATGGTTTCGGGCGTCAATCCGAAGCGGTCGGCAATGTCGAAGATGGTATCCCCTGCCTGGACCGTGTATACGATGACTTCCGACCGCAGTCGGCCTGGAATGATGGTATGCGGGGATGGTTGACGGACGATAGGCCCTCCAAGGGCATTGGAGATGCGCAATGTACTCGCAGGCAAATTGAGCGCCGGGGTTGGGGTAGATGGTTGTTGGGGAGGGGCAGCGGATTTGGAAACAGAGGCACTGGCGGGGTCGAGATTACCGCCGACGACCTCTTGTGGTGGCAGGCTGATACCACTGAGGAGAATGGCAACCAATGCCAATATGACGATACTGGAGTGGGCAGTCACACGGACCACAATCGGCCTCCGGGTTGGCCAATCCACTCCCATACGCCAAAGCAAAACAATCCCCTCTGCAATCCATTTGAGGGGGAAAGAAAGCTCAGGGGGATGCGGATATATACCCCCCTGGTCATTCTCACTATTAGCAGTTTTCGGAATGGATATTTCTTCCATATTTTCCCGGATTGGACATCTCGACTGCCCAAATCCAGCGTCATTTTACCATTAAAACGAACGGTTGTCAATAGCAGCATTTGGTAATCTAGCGATGATCCCACCCTCCCGCAGGTTGGAGTTGCCCGTCAAATTTTGGATCTACTGAGACTACCAGCGGATATCCGATACAGTGATGCACGCGGAACGGGGGCGATGGCCCGTTCCAAATGATGCCAGCCACGCCCCCAGGTCGAACTTTGGCCCGATTTCCAGACTGGCCCAAAAGCTTTCCTCTCGAATCTCGATGCTCCCCCCAAACAGCACTTTCTTTTTGAGCGCCTTGCGCGGCAGTACGAAATCGAGTCGCCGACCATCCCGTCGGAGCGAGTAGGGCACGTATGCCGCTCGCAGGTACGCTTCCAGGCGAGCACGCGAGTCTGGAAAAGCAGGGATCGGCAAGACGATCTCCAGGCGCAGGCGCGTGAACAGACCGGGGGAGAATCCCTCCGCCGGCCCCAGCAGCGCAATGCCCTCAGGGAGATTGTCCTTGGCCTGTAGAACGGCTTCCAGGTGTTCGGTGTTCCATGTCTTGAAGGCGAACACCGTTTCCCCATGTACGCCTGGAAACCGGTCGGCATTGGGGCGCACCGTGAGCAGACTCTCGCGCACGGCCAACGTCTCCTCTGTCAAGGCTGGATGCCGCGCCAGAAGTGAGCGGAAGACGGCCGCGTTGGTCATCGCTGGCGTTGCACCGGCCAGCCAAGCCGGCAGGTAGACCCGCCAGTAGAGCGGTCTTAATCGCTGCTTGCTCGTTACCACTGCTTCCAGATCCGCCAGGTACGGACCGAGGTTGGGTTGATGGAGTCGGTGGTGGGTGATCGTCTTCCGTTCTACCTCGTTTGCACACGCCCCGCATCCCAGACAATGCCCCTCGCCGTTCGGCTGGCTGACCCCACCCAGGCAATAGCCAGTATCCTCTGCCCGCCGGACGGCCTGGTATTGCCGGTAGAGGAAATCCTGCCCCGGTTGCGATTGTCGGTAAACGAACGCCAGCGGAAATGGGTAGTCCGGCCCTTTTTCCCCCAGGAAATCCGCGTTCCAATGGCCGTTTCCCACCATCCATGCTCGCAGCGCGTCCCAGTACGCTGGAGGCAGTGTTTTGTCGAAGAAGTATCCCTGTTGAGCCAGGGAGACTATGGCCGCGTTCAGCCAATATCCGCCCAGAGCCAGCACCTGGCTCGTGCTGTAGGCGGGCCAGTCGAAGGCCAGGCGGAACTCGAAACCGTTGGTCTCGCAAGCTGATTTGACCGCTCCAATCAGCGGACGCCAGGCGGTCTCGTCCAATCGCAGTCGGTCGTATTGGAAGGGAGTCCCCGGCATACGGATCAACAGCCCGAAGCTGAACACGACGCGCGTCCGTCGTTGCCGAGCCTTGCGGGTCGCCTTTAGCCACTTCACAAATTGGCGGAATTCGGCCACATCGGTCTCGTTCTCATCCCCAGTCAGCACGTAGAACAGCTTGATCCGGCGTATCTTCGCCGTCAATAGATGTTCCAGCACCTCCGTGATGTCCCGATGCGACAGGCTTTTGTGCATAGAAGCCCGCATATGGGCGCTGATCCCTTCGATTCCCAGGGTGAACTCTCGTTTGTCGGCTGCTACCTCGGCCTCCAGCAGCCCTGGTGTGCGCCGAAGTATATCCACCCGCTGGCTGCGGAAGATAACGCGCTCGAACAGGCGGTGGAGTTCTAGCATCAAAGGGAAGATGTCCCGATGGGTGTTGAAATTGAAGCTGTAGAGGCTGACCGCTTCCACTCCTTGTGCCTGTTTGAGTTGTCGGGCCGTCGCGAGCAGGTCGGACAGGGGAACCTCGCGGTACGGCTTGCGGTCGTAGCCTTCAAAACAGAAGGCGCAGAAGGCGGGGCATCCGTAAGTGATTTGCAGGGATGCCGTGTTGGCCCCAGGTGTGTCCAACAGCGGGTATTCTACCGGCAGGGAGTGGCCCCTCGGCGAGCGATAGACGGCTTTCTGCACCGGGCGGAAATTGCCGGCCGGCCAGAAGCCGGTCACGCGCTCCGCAGCCTCGTTGAGCACCCTGGTGCGTTCCTGTCGTCCACGTCGTTCTCGTTGGAGGTTCTGCGCCAGGTATGCGACCAGGTCGCCGACGCGCTCTTCTCCTTCTCCGAAGAAGATGCCATCCACCAAACTGTCTCCATCCTCCCGGATGATTGCCTGGGTCGCCAGGCTGTTCGATCCGCCCAGGATAAGAAGGGGCCACTTCCCCGCTGGGTCGCGCCGTCGTTGTCCGGCGAACAAAGGGACGTGGGCTTGAATCAACAGGTACGGCAGGTTGATCAGTTCCAGGGTGTAGGCGTTGGAGATCAGCACCAGGTCGAAGGCGGTGACCGGGCGTTGTGAATCTATCCCCAGCCAGTACGGTTTGCCGGCGGCATCCAGGGCTGCCCGCTCGGCTGCCGAGGGGAAGAATGCCAGGTCTATGTAAGCAGCACTGCCCAGCGCCCGCCGCACAGCGCAGAACAGGAACCGGTGGGGAAGGGATTGTTCCACGTCGCGGAGGGGGGAGAGGCGGGTAATCAGAACCCGGTAACTGGCCGTCTCGAAAGGTGGGTTGCGGAACGTGGGGTTGTGATTGTGCGTGGTTCCGTTCATCAGTCCGGCGTCAGGTGGGTGAACAGGGCGGCCCATTCCTCATCTGTCGTTGGTGGAGATCGTCCCTCGATGGCCACTACCTGGAAGGTTGTATTGCGTGCTGTTGGGAGTCCAATCGCTCGCACGCAGACCTCCGCTACGTCGCTTCGGCTGATTTCCCCTG
>CAZXVB010000085.1:0-9472 GCA_964643875.1 uncultured Anaerolineales bacterium
AATCCACTGCTCCAAGCCGGTCTGTGACCGGCGTGGCCGCCAAATCGCGGATTCGACTCGAGCGGCGGAGGGCCGTTGCGGTCCCCGGCCGTTTCTCAGGAACCCTTCAGCGAACTATCATAGTGAACATCGAGGTAACGCATATGTGGTGTACCATCAGGAATGCGATTGGCAAACGAGTGAACATCATTTGGACGCGCCTGACCCGGCAAGGAGTGTGGGTCACGGCCCTGTGGGCTGCTGATCACCTGGTGCGCATTCTGACCGGCGCGCCCATTCGCCGCTTGAGCCAGATTACGCCTCACCTCCATGTGGGAGGGCAATATCGCCGTCGAGGCTGGCCCCGGCTGGTGAAACGGGGCATCACGGCCGTCATGAACCTACGCACCGAGTTCGACGACCGAGAAGCTGGCATTGCACCCACCCGCTACCTCTACCTCCCCACGCCCGACGATACCCCACCTTCATTGGAACAGTTGCGGCGCGGTGTAGCATTCATCGCCCAGGAAGCGGAACAGGGGGGCGGAGTCTACGTCCATTGCGGTGCGGGCGTTGGACGAGCGGCGACGATGGCCGCCGCCTACCTGGTCAGCACCGGATTGACGCCCGATCAGGCCTGGGCACGCCTCCGCGCCGTGCGCCCATTCATCCGCCCGCAACCGGTACAGAGCGCTCAAATCCAACGCTTTGCGGAGACGTGGGAATCATCCCAGGCGGTCACTGTGAACCACATTCACCCTCAAGAACAAAAGGCTCTACGCGGATTCGAGGGGTAGGGACGAGCCTCCCGCAGGTTGAGGATACCTGATATCTGGTAAACTGCCCCGTTTGCCGCAGTTTCTGCGTCAGCCAAGCCTGTATGAACCTGCGGGAGGCTGGCTTGCCCCACGAATCCACGTTGACCCGAACAAAAACAGGACCACGTGGGGATTCACGGGCCGCAGCGCCGGAATCCCCATTCCGGCGCTGGCCACAGTTTATTTTCGAGGCGGAAGAAAGGGGAAAGGGAAGCCGCCGGTCGGGGATTAATCGGAGACTGCCAGCCCGGCCACCAGCAGATCCAGCGCTACCTCGGCCTCTAATTGGCCGGTCTTGATCGCCACGTCCGTGGCTAACAAGTGACGGTAGATTTTCTTCAATTGTCCAGCCGTAAAGTGATCGGCCTGTCGGTAAAGTTTCTTGGCAGGGAATGGGTGTAGTTTCAACTTCCGGGCGACGTCCACCGGTGTAGCTCCCTGCGCTTTCAGTTCATGCACCTGGATCAGCAGTCGGAACTGCCGGACGATCATCCCAAACAAGCCATGTGGATGTTCGCCGCTCTCCAACAATCTGTGCAATGTGCGGGCAGCCGTGCGCCCGTCCCGTCGCCCCAATGCGTCCACCATATCGAACACGATTGCTTCTTGGAGATATGGCACGAGGGCTTCTACATCTTGGCCGGTAATGGGACGCTGGGCCGCCGTATAGGTCACCAGTTTAACGATCTCCTGGTCCAGCCGCCGCAGGTCCCGACCGACAACATCGGCCAGTTGCTTGGCCGCCTCTCCTGTGATTTCCCCCCCGTGTTGGCGCACGCGCTTGCGCACCCAGCCCGGAAGCGCCTGATCTTTGGGTGGTTCGAACCGTTTCACGTACCCCTGTTCCGTCCGACGCGCCAGTTGGATGATCGGGTGTTTGGCCGGCAGGGCTGCCGATTCGATGAAGACTAGACGGGTCGTCGGAGGGAGTTGAGGTAAGTAGGCGACCAGACGATCTAAAAAGGAGGAAGAGTTGGAGGATGTCCGTGCAGCGATATGCGTCAACAATCCACGGACGATCACCAGACGTTTTTCAGCTAAGAAAGGAATAGCATCACAAGCTTGACGCAATTCCGCCCAGGTAATCCGCGTCCCGTCCAGTTCCGTGGTGTTCAGATCAACCATGTCCGGCGGTCCCAGCTTGCGCTTGAACTCCAGCAGGGTCTCCGCCTGACTGAATTCGTCGCTGCCGTGGAAAATGTAAAACGTCGGTGTCGTCTTAGCGGTCTTGGGTACGGTCGCCATTCGCCCCTCGTATTGCGGTCGTACTGCGGTCGTGCAGCCTAAAAGCCCTCTGGCGTGCTTTCTCAAGACGGGCAGGTGCAAGACTTGCCCCTGCCCTAGATTATTGAGGAGATACCTTTAGCCGGTCGTGCGCACGTAGTGAGCCATAAAGCGTCCGCGCTGCTCACGGGTCACACTGACGATCTGCAATCCGCCGACGTCGGGCCGTGTGGTGACATAGGCCTGAAAAAGCGGACCGAGAGGCTGGGCCAACAAAAGCCCTATGGTCGCTGCCAGACAGGCCATTGGCAGACGAGCCAGCCATTCCGACCAGCGGGAGGGGCGGTCTTCGGTCGCATTGGCCGCCGAGGCAAACCCACCACTGAGGGCCAGGAAGGCCCCGATGCCGGCCAGGCTGCCCGATACGACCAGATTGGAGCCGCAATTGGGGTGAATGGCCATCTCTCGTTGACCGGCTCGCAAACGACGCAATCCTTCTTGGGCCGCTTCGAACAGTGAGTCCGTCGAGACATCGCCATAGACATAGAAACCCCACAGCGAGGAACGCCCGATCAGCCGCCGGTGGGGGTTGCGCTCCGCCAACACCCGCATCGTGGCGTGTTCCAGGGCATGGTTGCGCCGCACGCGGGAAAGCATAGGCTGGTCAAGTAGTCGTTGAGCGATGTTTTTGTTTTTCTCCATAGCTCTCTCACTTCCACAGTTGGTTGCTGTACTTTGAACGAACCCTCCCACAAGTTTGCGAACATGTGGGAGGGTTCAATTGTCAACAGCCTAATGGTCAACCGTCTACGCCGGGATGGAGCGAAGTGCTGTGGTATCCCTGCTGTCCCCAGGTCGGTTGAGGGATGACCCGCTCTTCGATTTCCAGCCGGGCGCTGCCGCTGACGGTGTTGAACAATGTGCTGGCGCTCACCTCAACTTCGTATACCCCCGGAGACGCGACCTGACCATTGGCGTCACGGCCATCCCAAACCAACAAATGTTCTCCCTGCGCGCGACGCTGCTTCTGGAAGACAGTGGCCACGTGCCGTCCGGAGAGGTCCCACACCTTCGCGGTTACCGTGGCCGGACGGGAAAGCTCGAAGACGACGACCGCCGGTTCCAGTCGGCCACTTAGCCCGGCCGGCGTCAACGTGGAGCGCGTCACCCGCAACACCAACGAGAGAGGCCGTTGCCATAACCCGCCCACCAGCCACAGCGCGGCCACCCCAGCCATCCCCAGGCCGGTCGCCACCAGCACGTTCCGCACGGCTGGCGGAAACTCCTGCGCGGCCGGCTGGGCTGAGTAGGTGACCTCCCGCACTACAACGGCAGAGTTGCCGGCTCGATCCACAGCCTCGACCCGGACAACGTTCTCGCCTTCGATCAGGTTTACCACCCCCTGGAAACCGCCCTGATTGTCCACTGCCAATTCACGCCCGTTGAGCCATACGTTGGACTGTGGCGAGGTCTTGCCCACAACCAACAACGACGGCTCGCGCACCGTCATACCGTCCTCCACGGTAGTCAGGGAAAGCGGTGGTGGCTGGGTGTTAAGATAGACGCGCCGCTCCTCAATGGATGTGTTCCCGACGGCATCCACGGCCTCCACGTGGACGATGTTTTCCCCTTCCTCCAGCACAATGTCTTCGTTGAAATGCCCGCTTTCGTCCACGGTGGCCTTGGTCTGGTTGATGGTCACCTGCGTCCCCGGCGGGACCGTCCCCTGCACGCTCAGCATACGCTCGTTGATCCACAGGCCATCGGGGGGATTCAGCAATACGATGTCGGGCGGTTCAGTCTTCATAACGATCTCCCGCACCACCGACGTGCGATTGCCGGCCTCGTCCACGGCCGTCAGTTCAATGCGATTGGTGCCCTCCTGGAGGATGTAGGTGACTTGGAAACGGCCATCTTCACTGACTTCCAGGGGACGCGCCCAATCATTGAACCAGACTGTGGCGTCAGGATCGGTCACCCCCTCGATCAGCAACTCCGTTTGGTCGCCGCCCACCTGATCTTCTTCTGGCACATTGGCCAGTCGAATCACCGGCGGGGTGGTGTCCACATTCACCTGAACGTTGGCGGAAGCCTTGCGCACGGCGGCCTGGGCACTCACGCGAATGAAGTATGTTCCATCGGGCAATGCCTGCCCTAACCGATCCAGTCCATCCCACACCAAGGTGTGTTGCCCGGCTGCTTGCAACTCTTCTTCGGCCAGCCGCCGCACCAGTGCATGGGATTCATCCAGCACCTCGATGGTCACCGTGGCGTCGGTAGAGAGGGAGTAAATCACCGGCACGGTATCTCGCTCCCCATCCCCGTTCGGCGAAATGGCCGTCTGTTCAGCAGCAACGGAGACCGTCGGCGTGCGTGCCCACTCCACCGGGAATAGCAACACCAATGTGACCCCAATCGCGGCTACCAACAGCAATGTCATTAAAGGAAGCACATTGAATCGTCGTGTGGGCATTGAACGCTGTTGTCGAGATTCAGTGAGCTGTGTCTTCATCGCACATTCAATCTATTCGCGTGTTCACTCAGCCGACCTTTCCGCAGGTTATGCCGCGTCATCTCGCGGACATAAATGACTGTACGGAAGGCACTTTTACGCTCGAAACCCCCTTCAACCTGCGAGAAGGTGAGCTATCTGTTCGTTCCATCAATCCAGGTCTAGCATAATGATGTCGTCCGGTTCGTCGTCTTCGATGTTCACGGCCCTGTCTGCGCCGCGAAAGGGGACGGCCGGACGGGGGGATAGGACGCTCCTCTTCCCTGTTTCCTCCGAAATGGCTCGTCCGGGCGATATGTCCGCTTCTCGTTGTGACCGAACAGGTGACCGAACAGGTGACCGGTCAGGCCGGGAGCCGAAGAGCGGCGCCGGCACGACAATGGGCTGCGCCAGATATCGCGCCAGGGCATAGACACCAATGGCGACGACACCATTCCAGCTACATTGTACCAGAAAAGCGAAAAGAATGGAAATAGATACCACCGACCCCGATCGAAGTCCCAAAGCTATTGGGAGCGCCAGACTGCCTAGCGCCAATCCCAACAACCCCACGACCACACTTACCACCAACCGCCAGCCTGGACGAGGGCGGTTGGCGATCTGCCGGGCGACGATGCCTACGCCATATCCGGCCAGCCCCCAGCCGAGGATTTCCAGTATGTGCAACAGTAACGTTTGTGGGTCGGGGGCCAATGGCTGGACGATCCAGGCTACTGTTTGGTAGGAGTTAGCGCTCCGGAACCGCGTCACCAGCCAGGTCGTATCCCAAGGCTGGCCTCCCAGGCGTGTGAGGTCCGGGGAGGTGTTACACATGCCGGCGAAGAGTTTGAGCCATAAGGCCGTCGTCGCCCCAGCCAACGCCCCTCCTTCTTCGGCCCACCACAGGCCGGCCAGGAACGGTACCAACGGCGCCAACTGAGCGGTCGCCAAGAGCGGGACCACCAGCACCAGGACTACGGCCGCGATGGAGCGATGAAACAGCAGCCCTCCCAGGAGCAGGATGGATATGGCCAGGGCCGCTACGTAGATGGAGATCGCATATAGCGGGTAGGCCAGCGCGATAACGAAAAGCGCGTACCCCGCTGGCGGCGCAGCCAGCGTCCCGATGGTGATCACTGCAGCAATGAAGGCCCGCCATTCGTCGGGGAATCCACCGACAGTGGTGTCCGTTAGCACGAACATCATCGTCAGTCCCAGGGCCGGAAAGAGTCGGTCGAAGAACGGCCGGTAGCGTTGGTAGACCCAGGCCGGCAGGATTTTCATCCGCCGCAATGGCCCACTGTGATTATTCTCGCTCATCACGCGCTTTCTCCTTCCGGCAGGGCGGCTCGATCCGGTTTCGGGGTGGGGACGATCCGCAACGCCGACACGTCGGACGAGGCCGGACGAGCGTGGGTTTTGGCCCAGTTGCGGAGCGCTGTGACCTGCTCTCGCATAGTCTGGGAAAGGGGGATAGATTGGGAGATGGCCCGCAACAGATCATCTTGCGAGAGTTCACGCCCGTCCTCGAAAGCGTCGTACAGTGCAGAGATCACCGCCTGCTCGATCTCTGCGCCGCTGAACCCCTCGCTCTCACGGGCCAGCCGGAGCAAATCGAAGCGTGTCGGGTCCCAGTGGCGCTTTTGCAGGTGAATGTGGAAGATTTCCTGTCGTTCCTGGAAGTTGGGCAGGTCTACGAAGAAGATTTCATCGAAGCGCCCCTTGCGGAGCAGTTCCGGGGGCAACATTGAGATATCGTTGCTGGTGGCGATGACAAAGACAGGGGCTGTCTTTTCCTGCATCCAGACCAGGAAGCTACCGAAGACCCGAGCGGCCGTACCGGCATCGGATCGGCCCGAGCTGGCCAACCCCGATAGGCCCTTTTCGATCTCGTCGATCCACAACACGGCCGGGGATACGGCCTCGGCCAGGCGCAGAGCGGCCCGGATGTTCTCCTCCGAAGCCCCCACCAATTCCCCGAACACCCGTCCCATGTCCAGTCGCAACAGGGGCAATTGCCACATTGTGGAGACGGCCTTGGCGATCAACGACTTACCGCCCCCCTGAACCCCCAGGAGAAGCAACCCTTTGGGGGAAGGCAATCCGAACGCCCGCGCCTGTTCGGTAAAGGCGAGTCGGCGCTTCTGAAGCCAGGTTTTCAATTCGTTCATCCCGCCGACGTAGTCCATTTCTTCGGTGGCTTCGTAGTATTCCAGGACGTTCGACTTGCGAATCAATTGCCGCTTTTCCCCGATGATGATCTCCGGATCGAAGCGACGGGTCATCACGACCGAGCGGGCGAACACGTTCTCGGCCTCGCTCACGGTCAGGCCCCGCGCGGCGCGCAGGATCTGTTCCCGCTCCTCCGGAGAGAGGGAAAGGTTCAGCCCGGCCTGGCTGCGGGCGGAGCGCACGATCCGCTCCAGTGCTTCGGCCAGTTCCTCCTCAGTGGGCAACGAGAAGTCCAGCAGGGTGACATCCTTTTCCAGCTCTGGCGGCAGGCGCAGAACCGGTGAAAGGAATAGCACTGTCTTACGGCTTTCTTTCAACGGCTGGACCAGGTCTCGTACCTTGCGCACCACGACCGGGTCAGGCGGTATCTGGGGAGTCCCTAAGAAGGGATGGAAGTCCTTCAGCAAGTAGAGCGCAGCTTCCCGTGAGGTTTCGATGTGAGATAGGACCTGAAAGGCGGATTTGGCGCCGGGGTCTACTTCGACAGGGCGGATCGTGTCGATGGCTATCACTCCATCGGTCACCGTCCAGGCGTACAGTCGCAGGTTCAAGCGGGAGGCAATCCGGAGCAACATGGCCTCAATGCGTCTCTCTTCCCACGACAGGATGTAGATCAGGGGATATTTGGCCCGGATCAGGACCTCCAATGTGCGTTCCCGTTCTGCTAGTGTCATGTGTCTTTGTCTTGGTATTGGTCTATTCGCTCATGTTGTCGGCCTGTCCGCTATCCGTCAGGTTCGCCAAGTCTGCCAGTCCCAGGCTGGCCAACGTCTCCGGTTTTGGTATCCCGGTCCGAGGATCCCATCCGTATTCGTCATATGCGCCGGCCAGCAAAACCTCCATGTCCGGCAGCGTGCCCTCCGTGCCGCCCTCCAGCGGCTGGAGTAGTGTTGGTGGCAGGCAGTCATCGGCGCGGGTCAATCCGCGTTGTATGTTCAACAGCCGTTTGAGAGTCGCTATCCGCTTGCCCAATGTCAGCAGGTCATCGGTCTCCAGCCCCCATCCGGTCACGCCGTTGATCGCCGCTAGCAGACGTTCGACGCCGGGGTTCTGGAATTCGCACAGCGTGAGAGCGTTGTATAGGTTGCGCCAGGCCTGTTGTCGGGCAGCGATGCGGCCCTTTTCTATGCTGTTTTCGAAGCGGTCGCCGGGCATGATCCCCAGCTCCATCGGCACACCCTGTCCAGTATCCACACCGTACATATCGCCTTCCATGTGGCATGCGCCACGTGGAGAGAGGGCATATGTCACCGCCATGCCCACGAAAGCACGCGGGTCGTGCATCGGCACGTCCAACCGATTGACGGTGACGGCCAACCCCGGCACGCCGAATCGCTCGGCCAGGGTGGCGCTCCCTTCGGCCAGTTGTTCTCCAAAGCCCTCGCGCTGGGCGATCATCTCGATCAGGCGATGGACGGTGTCGGCATCCCCATAACGGATCTCCAAGCCGCCGGTGTCATTCGTCGTGATGATGCCTCGGTCGAACAATTCGCAGGCCAAAGCGATGGTGCAGCCGGTGCTGATGGTATCCAGGCCATACCGGTTGCACAGATGACCGGCGTAGATCACCGCTTCCAGGTCGTCTATTAACAGAAGACTGCCCAGTGCCCCTAGCGTCTCATACTCTGGGCCATCCACGACGTCTACCCCATAGCTCGGCGCGCGGGTCTCCCGGCCACAGGCGATGGGGCAGCGATAGCATGCCCGCCCGCGATTGAGATACCGGTCCGCCATCAGCACACCGGAAAGATTGCTGGCCGGTTCCCATTCGCCTTGTTGGAAATAGCGAATGGGCATATCTCCGAACATCAGCGCCATGTCCACATAGCCGGGGGTGCCGGCCATGCGGAGTGCCATGGCCGCCATATCCTCATCCAGCGCCGCGATGATTTCCCGCACCGTTTGTTTGAAGCCATCCGGGTCGGCCAGGGGAACGTTCCCTGTGCCGCGCACACCAATCGCTTTGAGGTTCTTGGCCCCCATCACCGCGCCCATACCGGTGCGAGCGGCCGCCCGTCCGTGGTCGTTCATCACGGCGGCCATCGGCAGGCACTGTTCTCCGGCCAGGCCGATACAGGCCACGCGCACCTGCGGGTCGGCCAATACCCGGCGCACTTCATCTTGCGTGACGTAGGTGTCCAGCCCCCACAATGTGGCAGCGTCGTGGAGAGTGGCCTGTCCCTCGACGATGGAGAGCCATGTGGGGCGTTCGGCCTTCCCGGTGATAATTATCCCATCGTATCCGGCGAAGCGCAGTTCCGGCCCGAAGAAGCCACCGGTATTTGCCTCTCCCCAGATATGCGTCAGGGGAGAAAGGGCACACACACTGCACCGTCCGGCCGATGGCATAGCCGTACCCACCAGCGGTCCGGTCATAAAGGCCAATGGGTTGTCCGGCCCCAGCGGGTCCGTCTCACCATTCACCATGTCGAAGATGTAACGCGCCGCCAATCCACTGCCCCCCACAAAGTCATGCGCGTAGGATGTGTTCAGCGGTTCGTCCCACACTGTGCCATTGTTGAGGTCTACCCGTAAGATTTTGCCGATATACCCTTTTGTGTTCACCAGGTTATCCTCTTTTCGTTTCACTACCCGACATCTGAACGCAGATGACGCAGATTCACCGCAGATTGACGCTGATTTGACCGGATTCGTATCGCTTCGCGCCGAAAACCCAGAAAAAGCGTGTTGGGTAATGAATTTTCGTCATCGTTTCATCGTTTTGCCG
>CAZXVB010000086.1:0-2704 GCA_964643875.1 uncultured Anaerolineales bacterium
GGGCATTGTCATCGGCTACCCTGAAAAACCGGCCCGGGGGCATCGGTCGGAGACCTCGCCCAACCGGTGGGGAGACCTCGACCAAGAGGGCACAAGGCCGTTTTGCCAGTGAGGAAATACCCGCCGCCGGGTAAGAGGTGTTCATGATAACTGCCTATCGAAGCGCATCGGCCAGCGCCTGGCCCAACTGTTCCAGAGAGGGTGGCTTGCTCATCCAGGCACTCAACCCCTGGTCTTGCAACGCTTCCAGTTCCTTCCCCATTGGATGGCCGGTGAGCAGAATCATCGGCTTGTGCCAGCCTTGCTCCTGCAAAGCGTGGAACAACGCGATTCCCCCCATTACCGGCATGACCACGTCGCTCAGGACCAGAGCGACCTGCTCCCTATGCTCTTGCACCCGCTCCAACGCTTCCTTTCCGTTCGAGGCTTCCAACACCCGGTAGTTCAACAATTCCAGACTGTTCACCAGCGCTGCCCGCAGGGCTGTATCGTCCTCTACCACCAATATCATCTCACCATGCCCTTTGGGGATGGCGACTTCTTTCGACCATGAAGCCGTATCCATAACATCCCGCAGCGCCGGCAAATAGATCGTGCATGTTGTGCCTTTTCCCTCTTGACTCGTTATCTGGATGTGTCCACCGTGTTGTCCCACAATGCCGTACACTTGCGCTAATCCCAATCCACTCCCTTCGCCCGATGCTTTGGTGGTAAAGAACGGTTCGAAAATGTGCGGTAGTGCATCCGGTGGAATACCGATGCCGGTATCCGCCACGCGCAGCACGACCCAATCACCCGGCCCCATCTCCGGCATCGGAGGCGCTCCCCTGGCCATGATGGTCAGCCGCTCCAATGTGATACGCAAATGCCCCCCGTCTGGCATAGCGTCTCGCGCATTGACCGCCAGGTTGGTGATGACCTGCTGCATTCGAGTTGGATCGGCGTTGACCACGTACTCCTCCTCGCCATGGCGCAGCGTGATCTCGATATGCTCCGGCAACGTGCGCTTTAGCAACTTGACGTGCTCCTTGAGCAACGGCAATAGATCGAGGGGGCGTTGTTCCATTACAGACCGACGGCTGAAGTCGAGAATTTGTTCAATCAAGCGGGTCGCATGCCAGGCTTGTTGATCAATGACCTTCAGATGCTCCCGTTCTTGCTCGGAGAGGGTGGCTGTTTGTTCCAACAAGCGGACATAGAGGATAATCGCGGCGATAATATTGTTGAAGTCGTGGGCAATGCCGGCCGCCAGTTGGCCCACGGCGGCCAGCCGCTCTTGTTGCTCTGCCTGGGCGCGGATCTGCCGTTCACTAGTCACTTCTTTGATCACCAGCACCCAGCATTTTAGTTCAGGCCCGTCTTCCATTGGTCGGGCGATGACATCGAACGTGCGCTTGTCGGCTTGCACCTCGTGCCACAGCCCTTTGGTCGGTGGGGAAGTCAGTAATTCGGCCAAGGGACGATCTCCCAGGTGGGTTATGATGTCGCCCACCTGTGCGCCGGCCAACAGCAGCAGATATTTCTCTGCCACCCTATTGGCCTGCAGAACCCGCCCTTCAGCATCCAGCAATAGCACTCCTTCAGGGATCGTCACCAGGATTTGGGCCATCCGCCGAGCCTGATCCTCGATCTGCTCTTGCAATGTGGCCCGACGGATCGCGTTGGCCGCCACATCGCCGATGATGCTCAACAGACGCACATCATCCTCGCCAAGGGGCCGCTGGCTGGCAATCCATAACAAACCAACGGCTTGCCCGGCGGCAACCATCGGCACACCGGCCAGTGCGCGACAATCGCTATCGCTAAGCAAGTCAGGGCGGAAAAGGGATGGCGCGTTGCGGATGTCGTGAATCAGATACGGCTCGTCTTTCTCCAACATCTGGAAGATCGTCTCTTCACCAGGCGGAATCGTCACGCCGGTCAAGGCGGCCCAAACGCCGCGTCCGTGTTCGATGAGCAACGTGCCGTTGGTTGGCTCCAGGATGCCAATCGCCGTCCCCTTGATCTCCATACGCTCGAAGAGTTGGTCGCTGGTGACCGACAGCACATCGGCCCGTCGGTTGACCGTTCGCAACGCCTCTCCAACAGCGATCATCAATTCGACTTCCCGGAGGTGTTGTCGGGTTTGTTGGTGGAGATACACGTTTTCGAGGATGGCACCTAATTGAGCAGCCAGCGTTTCCAACAACACTTGGTGTTGTTCATCGTAAGCATGCAGGCGGTACGACTGAGTCGAGACCATTCCAATGATTTGATCATCTCGTCGCAATGGCACCGCCAGAATGGAATGCACCGGCTCATCGTCTCCAAAGTGGAGCGCCGACCACTTGGCTGACTCCGCCGGGAAGTCGGCGATCAACAATGTTTGCCCATGGGAGATCACCCATCCACTCAAGCCTTGGCCCTGAGGAACACGGCGGGGAAGATAGCGCCTCCCTTTATCGGAGAGGTAAACGGCCCGGTGATCACCCCGCTGCGGATCGTCCAGCACGATGACAAAGGCCTCACAGGGCATCATCTTCTGCACGGCTTGATGCATCGTGACGTATGTCGCCTCTGGATCGAGACGAGCGGAAAGCAACTGTTGACTGACCCGATGTAGCGCGTTCAGTTCCACCAAACGTCGTTGGGCCCCCTCGAACAAGCGGGCGTTGACGATGGCCGAGCCTGCCATAGCAGCAAATGCTTTGAACAACTCCAAGTC
>CAZXVB010000086.1:2714-9305 GCA_964643875.1 uncultured Anaerolineales bacterium
CCCAATCGACTGAGGCTGATGATACCGATCAGTTTTCCCTGTTCCTTAAGAGATACGAGCATCATCGCTTCGTCCTCCACCGGTGTGCCGGGTACCTGCACAGCGCGAGGATCGGCTAGCATATCGTTTACGATGGCCGATTCGCCGCGCAGAGCGATGTCGCCGGTGACACCCTGGCCTAACTTGAGCGAAAGACACGACACAGCTTCAGCCTGGTCTTGCAATGCCAGGAGACAGCGCAAGGTTTCCCCATCAGGCTCCAGCATAAAAATGCGACACCCATCGGCTGCAAACAATGATTTGGCATGCTCTCCAATGGTTCGTAAAGTGGTTTCCAGGTCAAGAGTGTCAAGAGCCTGAACCGTTTTTAACAGGGCTGTCGCCTCCTCGGCCCGCCGACGAGTTTCCTCGAACAGGCGCGCGTTTTCCACGATCAGGGCGGCCAGAGTAGCGAACGTACTCAATGTACGCAGATCCTGCTCCATAAAGACTGCCTTGTGGGTCGAGTCCAGCGAGATAACGCCGACCAGACGGTCCTGAACCAGTAGGGGAACCGCGATGGCGCTACGGACATTCCGCGCTTCTTCGATCTCACCGTCGTAAAAGGTTTCTGTGTCACTGTGAGCGTCGGAAATGAGCAAAGGGCGACGTTCACGGGCGACACGTACCGAGTACCCGGAGTCATCGGCAAGGATGAGATCGGCCAAGCGCGGGTCTTCGTACCCATCCAGGGCATGGATGCGCAGTCGTCCGTCCGGCTCGGCCAGCATCACACTCCCTTTCTCCGCAGTCGGTACGGCATGCCGGGCAGCCGCCAACAACCGTTCCAACAGTGGACGTAATTCGAGGGACTCCCCCACGGCCTGGGCCAGCATCGCCTCGGCCTCCAATATCCGTTCACGACGTATGCGCCCGGTGACATCTCGCGCCACCGATACTGAGGCAATCACTTGCCCGTTGCGGATCAACGGCGCACCGCTGACCTCGGCCCACACCGTCCGGCCATCTCGAGCGATGAACCGATAGAGGCTGGATTCGATTCTTTCCCCCGCCAACACACGCCTGGTGTCGGAAAGTGCCTGTTCCAAGGATTCCGGTGCCAGTACATTCAGTTCTGTAAGCGATTTGCCGATCAAGTCCACAGGCCGGTAGCCCAGGATTCTTTCCACCGCAGGGGAAACGTCAAGAACACAGAACTGGGGATCAATAGAACACACTACATCAGACACATTTTCAAAGTGCAGGCGGTAGCGTTCCTCGCTCTCCCGCAATGCTTCCTGCGCTCGTACCCGCTCGGTGACATCCGTAGCGATGTGGATCACCTTCTCCAGCTCCCCTTGCGCGTCGAACACTGGCGTGCAGGAGATAAGGAATGTGCCGCCGAGCGCTTCCATCTCGGCCGTTTCCATACGGCCTGAACGCAGCAAGCGCTCCATCGGGCAGCTATTTACCGGCGTATCTGCATTGTGGAAGGTTTCGTAACAGTACATACCGATCAACTCATCAACCGTTTTCCCTGTCGCCTCCGCTGCAGCCTGATTGGCCGCCATCACCGCGTGGCACGGATCGAGGATGAATGTGGGGTGTCCTATGGCTTCAAATATCTCCGTCCATTCCTGGAGAGCGCGACGCAATCCTTGCTCCACCTTTACCTGCTCGGTGATATCTTCCATAGCGAGCAAAATGAGCGGGGAAATCCGGCCCGCCCGATCTATGCGGCGGGCGTTGAGCAATAAGGAATGCCGTCCCAGGCCGGGGAAGTCGTGATGCACTTCGAAGTTATCGAAAGCCACATTTTGCTGCAAAATGTTTTCCAGAAGCTGACGCAATTCCGGAATATCCCATTGTCGGTTGCCCAGGTCGCAGAACAGACGGCCCTCTGTCTCCTCCGGTGACATCTGGAAGGTGCGGTAGAAAGCGTTGTTGGCCAGCACAACGCGCAAGTCGGCATCCAAGACAACCAGTGGCTCGTGCATCGCGGCGATGATGCTCTCGGCGAGCTGCTGTGTTTCTTCGATGGCTTCAGCAGTCAGGTCGCTTCCAGCCAAAGCGCGATGACGAGATGCCGATTCTATGGAAAGGCGACGCAACGCCAACAGGGTCTCCACCCGAGTTTCCAACTCCAGAGAGGTGATCGGCTCGTAGAGTAACTCATCTACCGTGGGTCCCAGGTAGCGAGCCGCCTGTTCCATTTCCGAGCGGTCAAGGATGAGTAGCACGGGCAAGAAGATTGGTGACTCAGCTTCCTTCCTGGCCCGCAATTGGTTTTCCCACTGTTCCAGGGTAGGGCTGTCTACGAGGATCAGATCGAATGGCTCTTCAAGAAGTGCTGGCGGATGTGTGGTATGCGAGCGTATGCTTCTGGTCTCCCGCTGCAGTATTCTCTTTATTTGATGGCGGCTTTCCGCACGTTCGATCAGGAGGACTATTCGTTCCATAGTGATACTCCCAAGGTGAAACCATCAATTGTGGTTTCACCAGCTTGTTATGATGGTCAGACGACTGGCCTCGATGCAACCAATGCGTTTTTCACTTTAACACACAATAGGGTAATTTGCAAACTCGCGCAATGAGTTGAAGTTGCGCTCTTTTTCCTTATGTGGTATCTTACCCAAACAGGGTCTAAATGAGTCGGGTGTGTTTCAACTGAGTTGGAGACCCTCCCGCAGGTTGAACTCAAAGTCGATTTATGCGCGGATTTGCCTTCAAAAACCGAGTGTTTTGGCATCGAAAATGGCAACCTGCGGGAGGGTTGCCCACTTTCCAACTGAAATGAAACGCACCCAAATGAGTCAATGTGGATTCGTGGGGTAAGCCAGCCTCCCGCAGGTTCATACAGACTTAGCCGACGCAGAAACTGCGGCAAACGGGGCAGTTTACACCAGGGATCAGGCGTCCTCATCCTGCGGGAGGCTCGTCCCT
Organism: uncultured Anaerolineales bacterium; assembly: GCA_964643875.1. Taxonomy (GTDB): domain Bacteria; phylum Chloroflexota; class Anaerolineae; order B4-G1; family B4-G1; genus CAZXVB01. The sequence goes on from CAZXVB010000086.1 coordinate 5,637, forward strand.
ACACCTCGAATCCGTGTAGAGCCATCTAAATTATATGGGTGTGTTTTCATTACCCCACACACTTTTTCTGGGACGCAGATTAACGCAGAAGAACACAGATTTTCTTGGGTTTTCGGTGCGAAGCGACACGAATCCGGTCAAATCAGCGTCAATCTGCGGTGAATCTGCGTCATCTGCGTTCAGATGTCGGGTAGCGAATAGGAGAGATTGATGAAACACGAGGAAGGGTATTTCGAGGGCAGCGGGGGACTACAATTATTCCGTCAGAGTTGGTTCCCGGAGGGAGATATCCGTGCGGCCCTGGCGGTCGTACACGGCTTTGGAGAACACAGTGGACGGTACGGTAACCTGGTCGGCGTTGCAGTGCCGAAAGGGTACGTTGTCCACGCCTTCGACCTGCGTGGACATGGCCGCTCGCCCGGCCCACGGGGGTATATCAACTCGTTTGCCGACTTTCGTGAAGATGTGGGGCGGTTCCTCGCCTGGGTGCAGAGCCAACACCCTGCGCTCCCATTGTTTTTGCTGGGGCACAGTATGGGCGGGCTGATCGTGCTCGAATACGTCCTACACGATGCCGATGGCTTGGCCGGCGTCGTGGCCTCTGGGCCATTGTTGGGACAAGCCGGCATATCTCCCTTGCTGTTTTGGATGAGTCGCCTCCTGTCCGGCGTTCTGCCGCGCCTGACACTCAACACGAGCCTCGACGCCACCACAATCTCGCGGGACCCAGCGGTCGTAGAGGCGTACGTGGGCGATCCACTGGTGCACAGCCTGGGGACTCCGCGCCTGAGCACGGAGTTGACGAAAGCCTACACGTGGGTTCAGGCCCACGCCGGGGATCTGGACCTCCCCTGCTTGATCGTACAGGGAGGCGCCGACCAGCTAGTTCCGCCGGAGAGCGTCCGCCAGTTCTACGAGCACATCCGGTGTGCAGACAAGACTCTCCACATCTACCCCGGCTATTACCACGAGGTTTTCAACGACATCGGTAAAGAGCAACCGTTGAGCGATGTGATGGCCTGGCTGGAAGAGCACATACAGTCCGGGGCGACTGCCTCCTGATTCAAGTTGGCAAGTGGGCTTGGTTGACACCGCTATCCTTTGTGTTACAATGCGTAATTGCCAATGTTGGATTTAGGGATTGTAATCACTAGTTACAATACGTGCCACTTATTGCGCACTTGCCTTCGATCCATCTACACCGGTCAGGAGGCTATCTCTTTTGAGGTTTGCGTGGTGGACAATGCCTCGACCGATGGCAGCGCGGAGATGGTCGCCACGGAGTATCCTCAAGTCCACCTGATTGCCAACTCCGAAAACGTGGGTTACCCACGGGCAAACAATCAGGGATTACGCGCCCTGGGTTTCCCATCGCCAACCGCTCCCCGATTCGCGTTGTTGCTGAATCCAGATACGGAATTGCCCCCCGGCGCTCTGCCTGATATGGTTGCCTTTATGGACGCCCATCCCGATGCGGGCGTGGCCGGCCCTCGGTTGGTGCTCCCGGATGGCTCTCTGGACCTGGCCTGTCGGCGCTCTTTCCCGACCCCGGCAGTCTCGTTCTATCGGATGGTTGGGCTTTCGCGTCTGTTTCCGCGCAGCCGCCGTTTCGGGCGCTACAACCTCACGTATCTGGACCCCCTCCAGGAAGCGGAGGTTGACTCTGTGGTAGGGGCGTTTATGATGGTACGGGCGGAAGCCATCACCCAGGTAGGATTGATGGACGAGCAATTTTTTATGTATGGCGAGGATCTGGATTGGGCCTATCGGATCAAGCAAGCCGGGTGGAAGGTGTACTACAACCCGGCCGTACGGGTGTTGCACGTCAAGCGGGCCGCCAGTCGCCACAGCAACCGGGCGCAGGTTGAGTTCTATCGGGCTATGGACATCTTCTACCGCAAACATTACGCGGCCCAAACTCCCTGTTGGCTTCATGTATTGATTGTAAGTGCTATTGCCCTACGGCAATGGTGGGCGCAGGCTCGCTACATATGGCTCCCTCGAACAAGTTAAACACAGGGAGTTGAATAATGAGATCCAAAGCACGGGCCCAGGTCTTTTTCGTCCTTACTCTGGTCATCACCGATGCGGCGATGGCCGGTCTATCGCTCCTGTTGGCCTATTGGGCACGTCGCACGATCCCCTGGCCGAACGAGGCACAGGACATGGCGCAGTTTTGGGAGTACAGCGGGATTTTGCTCACCCACCTTGTAGCCATTTTGACTGTGTTTGGCTTTTCCCGCATGTACCGTCTGGCTCGGGGCCCCTCACGGATCGACGAATTTTACGCCATCTTCTCCTCCACTACCGTGGGAACATTGGTGGGCCTGGCACTGGCTTCATTGATGTTCAAGAACAGCCCGATGGACCTGGACTACTCCCGAGGGATGATCCTATACGGTTGGGCCTTTACCATCGTGTTGGTGACCGTGGGGCGGATAGTCCATACGCAACTTCGCGCCCGGCTGCGCCGCCGTGGATGGGGACAGGACCGCGTGCTCATTGTGGGAACTGGCGAGGTAGGATGGATGATCTACCAGAAGATCCAGTCCAATCCCGGCTTGGGATACCATATGGTCGGTTTCGTGACCACCAATGGGAACGATCAGGACCTGGCAACAAAAGCGCCAGTCGTTGGCCGGAGCGCGGATCTCTCCGTACTGATCGATCAGTATCACGTGGATGAAGTAATCATCGCGTTGCCGGAAGCCACCCACCATGAGATTTTGACCCTGATTGCGGAATGCGAACGGGGCAAAGTAGTGATCAAGGTCTTCCCAGACGTGTTCCAGATCATGGCCGGTCAGATCAGCATCGGCGATCTAGGAGGGCTCCCGTTGCTGACGGTGCGCAACATCGCCTTGAGTGGATGGAAGCGAACGGTCAAACGATTGATGGACGTGGTGGGGGCCGCTTGTGCCCTGGTCATCCTATCTCCTTTGATGCTGCTAATGGCAATTCTCATCAAGCTAGACTCTCGAGGGCCGGTCTTCTACGTCCAAGAGCGGATGGGACTGGATGCCCGTCCGTTCAAGATGCTCAAATTCCGCTCTATGCGACAGGATGCCGAAGCCCACGGTACCGGCTGGACGGTGGAAAATGACCCGCGCACGACCCGTTTGGGACGCATCATCCGCCGGATCAACATAGATGAGCTACCCCAACTAATCAATGTCTTGATGGGAGAAATGAGCCTGGTGGGGCCACGCCCAGAACGACCGGTCTACGTCCACCAATTCCGTCGTTCTATCCCCCGCTATATGGACCGCCACTGGGAAAAGTCTGGGATGACCGGCTGGGCGCAGGTCAACGGTTTGCGAGGGGATACCTCTATCGTCGAGCGCACCAAGTATGACCTGTGGTACATCGAAAATTGGTCGCTGACCCTGGACTTCAAAATCCTGCTCCGGACATTTTTCAACATATTCCGCTTGCCGAACGCCTATTGAATTGCCTGTTGAATTGCCTGTTGAATTGACATGAGGCTGACTAAAATCTGTAGCAGTGCGGGTGAGAGTGAATTCGGAGAAAAGAATCGCCAGGAGAGCTACTTCCCCTGGCGATTCTTTTTGGATGGTAGCTACTCAGGCTACTGCTGTTAGCGATTGAAATCTCCTCTGGAGGGCTGGCAGCCAAGCGTCCACCTGCGTGGACAGCCAGCTTTAGCTC
>CAZXVB010000087.1:0-9296 GCA_964643875.1 uncultured Anaerolineales bacterium
CCTTGGGCGTACCCGTTGCTGAGGTTAATGTGTTCGTGACCGGGGTGCGAATCAGTAATATAGACTGAGGGTCACTGTTCAGATGGCATGCCTTTTTCACCGCAGAGAGCGCAGAGAACGCTGAGAGGCTGTTTTTCAGTTTTGGATGGCTCGACTTTGACAAAACGGCTCTACACGGATTCGAGGGGGAGGGACGAGCCTCCCGCAGGTTGAGTTTGCCGCAGTTTCTGTGTCGGCCAGGTCTGTATGAACCTGCGGGAGGCTGGCTTACCCTACGAATCCACGTTGACCCGATTCACTACCCGACATCTGAACGCAGATGACGCAGATTCACCGCCGATTGACGCAGATTTGACCGGATTCGTATCGCTTCGCGCTGAAAATCCAAGAAAATCCGTGTTTTTCTGCGTTAATCTGCGTCCCAGAAAAAGCGTGTCGGGTAATGAATTGACCCGACAAAACTTAACTGAACAGGTGCAAAATAAAAATTAGGAGATAGGGGTTGATCGAGCAGGAAAGTTCTGGTGCTGGGCAAGAAGTAGTACGCCTGATGATAGATGGACAGGGGTTAAAGCGATTGATCAAAGCGGCGACGTTTTGGTTGCAACATCATCAGGCAGCCATCAATTCATTGAACGTCTACCCGGTTCCAGATGGGGATACCGGCACCAATATGTTGCTGACGATGCAATCCGCCTGGGAGGAAATTAAGGACTCACCGGAGCGCAATGTAGGACAAGTGGCCCACAAGATGGCCCATGGCGCTCTGATGGGGGCCAGAGGTAATTCTGGCGTTATTCTTTCGCAGATTTGGCGGGGATTCGCTCGCAGCCTGGACGATAAAGAGGTCTGTCGCGCCCGGGACCTGGCCGACGCTTGCCAGGAGGCCGCCGCGACAGCCTACAGAGGGGTCGTCCGTCCAGTCGAGGGGACGATCCTCACGGTAGCCCGGGCCGTCGCCGATGTGGCCAGCCAAATTGTGGAGGAGACCGGTGACTTGGTGCACGTACTGGAACAGATGGTGTTTGCCGCCCACGAGGCAGTCAAGCTTACTCCCTCCCTGTTGCCTGTCCTGCGGGAATCCGGCGTGGTGGATGCTGGCGGCCAAGGGTTGTTCGTCATCCTGGAAGGGATGCTGCGGTACATGCGGGGGGAGTCTGTGGCAGCCGACGTGGGGTTGGGCGAAGCCGTTGATCTGATGCCTACCGATGTCTCGCTGGAGGAAGGTGGTTACGGGTACGATGTGCAATTCCTGATCGTGGGACAGGGCCTGGACGTAGACGCGATCCGTCGGCAGATCGTCGCGATGGGGGAATGTCCGCTCGTGGTGGGGGATCCGAGCACGGTTAAGGTGCACGTACACGTCCCCGATCCCGGTGTGCCGATCAGTTACGGGGCTAGCTTGGGGTCATTGCGCGACGTGGTGGTTGAGGATATGCAGGCCCAGTACCAGGATTTTATCGTGCAACACGAGGTACCGACGGAGGTGATCTTCTCGCCGTCGGAGGAATTCGGCATCGTTGCGGTTGTGATGGGAGATGGATTGACCCAGGTCTTTCGGAGTCTGGGGGTCGAGGTAATCGTACCGGGCGGTCAGACGATGAACCCCAGTACTCAGGAGCTGATCGAGGCCATCGAACGTGTGTCGGCACCGCAGGTTATTCTTTTGCCCAACAACGGGAATGTGATTTTGGCGGCCGAGCAGGCCCGTCAGTTGAGCCAGAAACCGGTGAGCGTGATCCCGACGCGCTCGGCACCTCAAGGGATCGCGGCCTTGCTGGCCATCAATGCCCAGGCCGATTTCGAGACCAACGTGGCGGCGATGACTCAGGCGGTGGGAGATGTTGAGGTGGGAGAGGTCACCGTTGCGACCCGCTCGACGAACATCAACGGTTTGCCCGTCGCCGACGGGCAGGTCATCGGATTGCACAATGGGGAATTGGCCGTCGTCGGCGAGGTTGTCGAGGAGGTCGTGCGAGAGTTGTTGGAGCATATGGGTGTCTCCAATTACGAGGTTATCACCCTGTATTACGGTGAGGATGTTACTGAAGACCAGGCGATGGCGTTAGCCGACGACCTGGCTGCTATGTGGCCGGAACAGGAGATCGAGGTCGTGGCCGGTGGTCAACCGCACTATTTTTATATTCTGTCGGTCGAGTAACTCGTCCACTTGCCGGAGGGTATGCTGCGTAGAATGAGTACAGCGGTTGAAACCGCGTCTGAGGAGCTAAAGCGGGCTGCCCACCTACGTGGACAGGCGCTTCTGCGCAGGCGGAGGCCCAGCCGCAGGCTCGTAATAGGCGATTTCAATCGCTACGCCTGGCAACCTGAGTAGTAACAAACGGGTCAACGTAGATTCGTGGGGTAAGCCAGCCTCCCGCAGGTTCATACAGGCTTAGCCGAAGCAGAAACTGCGGCAAACGGGGCAGTTTACCGGGGATCAGGCGTCCTCATCCTGCGGGAGGCTCGTCCCTACACCTCGAATCCGTGTAGAGCCTAACAAACTGAATAGTAGATCCAGTCATCGCAATTGTCAATGTACCCAGGGAGGAGCTGTGTCCAAAGTCCACATCGTTACGGATAGTGATTCCGATATAGATCCATCACTTGCTGAGAAATTGGGGGTGGTTGTTCTCCCCATCCGTGTGCATCTGGACGGTGGAGATGAGAACCGACACGGTGGGCGTCGGATCGGTTCGCAGACGCTGGATAAGCAGGTTTGGGAGGATGGCCTGGACCTGAATCGTGAGGATTTGTTGCTACAGATGAGTGAGCGACGGGTCCATCCCCGCGTTGTTGGACCAACGGCTTCCGACTTTCGGCGCTTGTACAGCCGTCTGACCCGACACACCGATCAAATCATTTCGCTGCACTCTTCGGCCAGTTTAAGCCCCATCTGTGCAGAGGCGGAGAGGGCGGCCCAATCGTTCCTGGGCCGTTGTGATATCGCGGTAATGGATTCGGAGACGATCTCCTTGGGCTTGCAGATCCTGGTGAAGGAAGCGGCCCGTTTGGCCAATGCATCCGTTCCGTTACACGATGTCTTGCGGCACATTCGGGGGCTGGTTTCGCGGATATACGTTGTGATGGTCACCCGGACGATGGATTATCTCAAATATAGCCATCTGATCAGCTCTACTCAAGCGGTGCTGGGTACAATGTTGGGGATCAGCCCTTTTTTATCAATCGAAGATGGGCGGATCATTCCGATGGAGAAAGTTCGCTACCGAGAGCGGATCGTAGACAAATTGATCGAGTTTGCAGCCGAATTTTCTTTGGTTGATCAAGTGGCTATTCTCCAAAGTGTTTCCTATCCTACGGAAGAAACAAAACAGTTGCAAGAACGGCTACAACAACTTTGGCCTGAGCAGGATTTGCCGATTCTGGTCTATGGGCCGTTGCTGGCTTCTCATGTTGGGCCAGATGGCATCGGGTTGATCGTGTATGAGGGGCAGAGGCCGGAGGGGTGGGTCTGGTGAGCGATGCCAGCATTCGCATCCTCACGGATAGCACGGCTGATGTGCCGCCGGATATTGCTCGCCGATTGCGGATCACTGTCGTGCCGGCGTATATCCAGATAGGTTTGCAGAGTTACCGGGATGTGCCCTGGGATAGCGAAGCGGGCCCGGGTCTGAGCCGGCGGGCGTTTTATGAACAGTTGCCGGCAATGCCAGTGTTTCCCACGACGGCCGTTCCTCCGGCCTACGAGTTCGCGGCTGCCTATCGCCGCTTGGCCGAGGAGGAGCATGCCGATACGGTGATCGCCATTGTCGTCTCTGCTCTGCTGAGCGGGATGTACAACGTGGCTCGCTTGGCGGTGCAGGATGCCCCTCATCACCTACGGGTTCATGTCGTGGATTCCGGCCAGGTCACGATGGGGCTGGGATGGATAGTCATCGCAGCGGCCGAGGCGGCGGCCAAAGGCAAATCTGTCGAGGAGATATTGGTTTTGGTGGAGGGGATGAGACGGCGCGTCCGTGTGTATGCCATGCTCGATACCTTGGACTATCTCCGCCGCAGTGGTAGGGTGGGGTGGGTCAGGGCGATGGCGGCCCAGGTGTTGCATATCAAGCCGCTGTTGGAGGTGGTGGACGGTGAGGTGCGGGACGTCGGCCGGGTGCGGAGTCGGCGACGGGCTATCGAGCGCCTGTTGGCGCTGTTACGGTCGTTGGGGCCGTTGGAACGTCTGGCGTTGCTGCACACGTATCCTGTGGACATAGAGGCGTTTCGCGAGCGTCTGGGGGAGTTTTTTCCCCAGGAACAGATCGTGACCGTACCGGTCACGACTATCATTGGGGCGCACGTCGGGCCTGGTGGGTTGGGCCTGGCGGCAGTGCGGGCGAATTGACGGACATGGTTGATCCTATTCGAAAACTGACCAACATTCTAACCCTGGAAGCGGAAGAGTGCGAGGACCGGGCTGTGTTTGGAGGGCTGGCCCGATATGCTGATACGTGGCTCCGGGAGACAGCGGATCTCTATGCGAGCGATACCGGAGCGGGAGAGGCGTGGCGACAGGATGTCGCCGGGCGTTTGCGAGTCTACAGCCGTCTGCCCGACCAGGCGGCACGTCGGAAAGCGGTTACGGCCCTGTTGGAGCTTCTCCGACAGGGCCCTTCGGTGGACAAGTCCCGACCGAGTGTGACATCCACCTCCGCCCCGGTCAGCCTTTCCGCCGCTAACAAAAATGAGCGTGGCCGTGCCCACACCGGGTTGGACTCGCCGGTGACTGTCCTGCGTGGTGTGGGGAAACGGCAGGCCCAGCGATTGGCCAAGCTGGGTGTGCATACCATCCGTGATATGTTGTATTTCTTCCCTCGGCGGTATGATGACTATTCTTGTCTGAAGCCGATCAACCGGCTCCAATATGGAGAGGAAGTGACGATTGTCGCTCAGGTGTGGGACGCGGGAGTCCACCGCACCCGAAGCGGGGGGAAGTTGTTCAAAGCCATCCTCTCGGATGGCAGCGGCTCTATCGAGGCGACCTGGTTCAATCAGGCCTACCTGGCCGATAAGATCCGGGCCGGCCAGCATCTGGCCGTCAGCGGCAAAGTGGATGAGTACTTGGGGCGGCTGTGTTTCAATTCGCCGGAATGGGAGCCGTTGGACGTGGAGCGGTTGAATACCGGGCGCATCGTGCCGGTCTATCCGCTCACTTCCGGGGTGCGCGCTCGCTGGTTGCGACAATTGATGAAGCGGACGGTGGATTACTGGGCCAGGCGTGTGCCCGATCATTTGCCGGTCTCTGTGCGCAATGAGGCCGGTCTGATGGAGTTGGAGGAGGCGCTCCTGCAAATTCATTTCCCGGATAGCCAAGAGTCGCTGGAGCGGGCACGTTACCGTCTGGCCTTCGATGAACTGTTTTTGCTTCAGGTGGGTATGTTGCAACAACGGCGCGCCTGGCGTTCCGAGCCGGGGCGCCCATTGCGGGGTGATCGTGGCCTACTCAACCGTTTCTTGCGACGTTTACCGTTCCGACTGACCGCTGCCCAGAAACGCGCTCTGCGACAGATCACGACTGACATCCGCTCGCCTCGCCCGATGAATCGGCTCTTGCAAGGGGACGTCGGCTCGGGTAAGACGGTTGTGGCCGCAGCGGCTATGGTGCTGGCTATATCCGCCGGCGCTCAGGTTGCCCTGATGGCCCCGACCGCCATCCTGGCCGAACAGCATTACCAGACGCTGACGCGCCTGTTGGCTTTCTGGCCGGCAGATCGGAACCCGTTGCAGATTCGCCTGTTGACTGGTCGGGTCACCGGCGCGGAACGAGAGGAGATCTACGCCGGTCTGGCGGATGGTTCCATTCACCTGGTGGTCGGTACGCACGCGCTGATCCAAAAGGGTGTCCAGTTCCACAACCTGGGGCTGGTAATCATTGATGAGCAACACCGCTTTGGGGTTCGTCAGCGGGCGGCGTTGCGTCAGAAGGGGTACAATCCCCACCTGCTGGTGATGACGGCCACGCCTATTCCACGTTCGTTGGAGCTAACCGTCTGGGGGCATCTCGACGTTTCTGTGATAGACGAGATGCCGCCGGGGCGGCAACCTGTGGTCACGCGGGTGCTCCTGCCGGTGGAACGCGAGCGGGCGTACAGTTTCGTGCGCGCCCAGGTCGAAAAGGGCCGCCAGGCGTACATCATCTGCCCATTGGTAGAGGAGTCCGACAAGATCGAGGCCAAGGCCGCCGTCGAGGAATACCAACGACTCCAAAAGTACGTCTTCCCGGATTTGCGGTTGGGGCTTTTGCATGGTCGTATGCGGGGAGATGAAAAGGAGGAGACGATGAGCCGTTTTGCCCAGGGAGCGTTGGATATCCTCATTTCGACCGCCGTGGTCGAGGTAGGGATTGATGTACCCAATGCTACAGTAATGTTGATCGAGGGTGCGGAACGGTTTGGTTTGTCTCAATTGCATCAGTTCCGGGGACGGGTTGGACGGGGAGAACACGCTTCCTGCTGCTTGTTGGTCTCCGGTTCCTCGTCCCAGGAAGCCCAGGAGCGATTGCGGGTTGTCGAAGCCACGCAGGATGGTTTTGCTCTGGCACAGAAGGACCTGGAAATGCGTGGGCCGGGCGACTTTTTAGGCACCCGTCAGTCGGGACTGCCTCTCCTGCACCTGGCCGACATCACAGATTTAAGAATGATCGAAGCCGCCCGGGAGACTGCCCAGCGCCTTTTCGAGCGCGACCCCAGGTTGATCCATCCAGACCATCGGTTGTTAGCCCGTCGTCTGGCGGAGTTCTGGGAAGAGCGGGAATTTCTTCAGGAAGGGGAGATCAGTTGACTCACATTGCCGTTTATCCGGGAACGTTCGACCCGATCCATCTGGGGCATGTGGACATCGCCGCGCGGGCAGCGTCCATTTTTGATTCGTTAGTGGTGGCAGTCTACAACCGCCCGGCCAAGAACTTGCTCTTTACGGTCGAAGAACGGGTAGCGCTGGCCAGAGAGGCATTGGCCTCGTTCCCGAACATTCGGGTTGTGTCTTATGGTGGGTTGACAGTGGAGTTCGCCCGCCAGGTGGGCGCCCAGGCGATTGTGCGTGGTTTGCGGGTCATTTCGGATTTTGAGTTGGAATATCAGATGGCGCTGACCAATCGTCAATTGGCGTCGGAGATCGAAGTCGTCTGCCTGATGACCAGGCAATCTCACGCTTTTCTCAGTTCCAGCATTGTCAAGGAGATTGCGTTGCTGGATGGAGATGTCAGCAATATGGTATCGCCCCATGTGGCCGCTGCTCTGGCCATCAAACGAGACGAGCGAGCGGCCCGGCAGGAGCCGATTCCGCTGGTTTCGCTGCGGGATTAGTGACGCCAGTCACCATCGTCACGATAGATTGACGAGCTATTGATAAGCCGGTGACAAGCTGATGAGCGGAGCGGTAGAAATATCCACATAGACATCGGAGGCCGGTATGGATATCTTGCATTTAGTGGATCGTCTGGAAGAGATCATCAAAAATAGTACACAATTGCCGTTTAGTGGTCTGAGGTTGGTGGACGAGCGGCATATCTGGCCTCTTCTGGACCAGATGCGCATCTCCATACCCGATGAAGTGCGCCAGGCGGAGCGCACGATCCGGGAAAGGGACCGCTTGTTGGCCCAGACTAAGGAGGAAGCCGAGCGTATTCTGGCGCTGGCTCGCAGTGAGGCCGCTCAAATCACCGCCGAGCATGCTGTCGTGCGTGCCGCGAAAGAGCAAGCGGCCGCCATCCAGGAAGAAGCCACACGCGAGGCGGAACAGATCCGTACCGGTGCTGATGAGTATGCTTTTGAGGTGTTGTGCAATCTGGAGCAGGAATTGAAGCGCGCGTTGACTGTGATCGAAAACGGCATCCGTACTATCCAGGTCGAACGAGAGCGCCATGAGGTGAGTGGAGGCAAACCGACGACCGAGGGGGCCTCTCAATAGCCATCATCGAAATCGCAAAAGTCGCAAGCGAGTGCTTGACAGGTTGGTACATCGCTTTATAATTACGTTTCCTTGGCCCTTGGCCCTTGGCCATTGTTGGAATCATACGATAAAATAAAGATGACGAAAGGAGTATACGATGGGAGCAGTACCGAAGCGAAAGATATCGAAGCGCCGTGGCCGAAATCGCCACAGCCAGTGGAAGTTGAAGACGGTTCGTCTAGTGGAATGTCCGGATTGTGGGGCTCCCAAACGGCCGCATCACGTTTGTCTGGCTTGTGGGAAGTACCGGGGCGCTCAAGTCATCGAAGTCATCGAAGAGTGAGAGGAGCGATACATTCCGGAGGTTGAGCCGAGGATTCACTGCCCGACATATTGATCTGTAATCCTCCCGCATGTTTGAAAATCACCAATCATCTGAACCTGCGGGAGGCCAAAATGTAAAGATGGGGAAAGCAGTATGACCTCTGGACATATATCCGTTGTTCATTTATTCCCCGGACAGGGTTCGCAGTCCGTTGGTATGGGGCGCAACCTGTATGCAGCCTATCCGGCAGCCCGGGCCGTCTTTGACCAAGCTGACCGCATCCTGGAGATGCCTCTCTCTCGACTGTGTTTCGACGGCCCGGCCGACCGGCTCAACGACACGGTGAACACCCAGCCGGCCCTCTTTACGGTCAGCATAGCTGCTCTACGGGTGTTGAAGGCTGAAAACAAAGTTACCGCTCCGGATTGTGTTATAGGCCACAGTATGGGGGAGTTCAGTGCTCTGGTAGCTGCCGGAGCACTTTCCTTTGAAGATGGGCTCCGGCTGGTGCGAGAACGTGGCCGGCTGATGAAACAAGCCGGCGATTCCAATCCCGGCGGTATGGCGGCGGTTCTGGGGATGACGCGCGAGGCGCTGGAGGAGATCTGCGCCACGGCTCGGGAGGCAGTCGGGGAGTATGTGGGCATCGCCAACGACAATTGCCCCGGACAGGTGGTCATATCGGGTACGGCCCAGGCGCTCCAGCGGGCGATGGACTTGGCCGCCGAGGCAGGGGCGAAACGGGTTGTCCGGCTGGCTGTGAGTATTGCCGCCCACTCTCCATTGATGGCCGAGGCGGCCGATAAGTTCCGCCAAATTTTGGCAGCGACGCGATTCGCCTCTCCTCAGGTTCCGCTCATTGCCAACGCAACCGCTCGCCCGGTGATGCATCCAGATGACATCCGGGATGTGTTGGGGCGGCAATTCACCTCATCGGTTTGGTGGACCGATTCCATCCGCTGGCTAGTGGAACAAGGGATGCGGCGGTGTGTCGAGATTGGGCCGGGGAATGTGTTGGTTGGTTTGGTGAAGCGGATCGAACGCACAGTTGAACGTCAAACGACGGATGAATTACTGT
>CAZXVB010000088.1:0-9291 GCA_964643875.1 uncultured Anaerolineales bacterium
AAACCTGCGGGAGGGTTACCGATCAATATGTCGGGTAGTGAAATCTACGAACCGATATCCAACGCCCCGCTCGGTGAGGATGTACCGTGGATTGGACGGGTCTGGCTCGATCTTTTGCCGCAGGTACGCCACGTACAAGCGCACATAATGGATTTCATCCCGGTACTCAGGCCCCCACACCTTGCTCAACAAAACCTCGTAAGGCATCACCCACCCGGCGTTTTCGATCAAGTGACTGAGTAACCGGAACTCCGTAGGGCGCAGCTTGATACGTTTCCCCCCTACGATGACATCCCGGCGATTATAGTCTACGCTCAAGTAGTCATCAATTTTAAGTATAGATTCATCCGGGGAGGATGTGCTCTGAACGCGGCGTAATACCGCTTTGATCCGACTGATCAGTTCCCGCGTACCGAATGGCTTGATGACGTAATCGTCGGCGCCGAGTTCCAATCCCCGGACGATGTCCTCTTCATCGGCCCGGACGGTAAGCATGATTACCGGCACGTTGGAAGTCTCTCGCAGCATCTCCAACGTCTCGAAACCATCCAATTCTGGCATCATTACATCGAGCAGCACCAGGTCCGGCAACTCCGTGCGGGCTTTCTCGAGAGCCTCCAATCCATTGTGGGCCTCGATGACCACGTAGCCTTCCAATTCGAGATTCATTCGGATGAAGCGCGTCATCCGAGGCTCATCATCTACGACCAGAATCCGGGCCGAATAGGAAGCCATAGCGCTCACAGGTCCTCATTCACGCACGAAGCTAATGATCTCTTCTTCTTCCTCACCGGGCATAATCTCCAAACAGTGAATACGATTCCAGGGATAGATGACCGTATTGGTCTCTGGCAAGACGTAGGAAACCGTCCGTCCATCTCGGTACCGGACGTTGTTGACGATCAGGACCTGATCACTGGGAGTAGGAAGCTCGTCTATCTCTCCCACGATCGCTTCCTCATTGAGAATGTGAATCAATACCGTATAAGGCATCCTTCCTCCTCAACAATCACGATTCGGTTGGTTCTTCGATGATGATCCGGAGTGTGATCCGGCCCAATTGCAGTTCGTCGCCGTTTTTGAGCATATGGGGCAGATACGGCGTCAGGCGTTGCCCATTCAAAAACGTGCCGTTGGCGCTGCCAACATCTTCCACCAGGTAGGTTGTCCCCCGTTGATGGATTTTGCAGTGATGGCGAGAGACCCCTCCCTCCAATCCCCCATCCGGGGAAAGGTCCAAATCCGGGAAGATGCCGTGGACGGCATCCGTTCGACCGATATGTACTTCCGGCGTATTGGGGATCTGAATCTGTCGTTTGGTAGAAAGAACTTCAATGCGCAAAGGAATGGCAGCGTCCTCTGCGTCCTCGCCGATCGACTCGTTGGCCCATGGATTGGCGCGTGAAATGGGCAACTCCTCTTCAGGCAAAGGCTCAGTTCGCAGTGGCCCCCCTGTCAGTAGATAGACACCGCACTCACTGCAAAATAATGTACCAGGACGATGCTTACGTCCACAAGAAGGACATTCAATCATGTGATTCCCCCCTTGAAGCAATAGTCAGACTACGTGTGCCGTATTTGAGTTCCTTACGCCCCTTGGAAGTCGAGGTGCCACTCTGGGCAACCCGGCCCGCCTCTAACATCGCCGATCTGGCCAGTTCTGTCTCTCCCAGATCGAATAGACGGGTGGCGATATATTCCAATTGACGGGTCGCATCGCGAACATTTCCCCGATCGAGTTTTTCCCACACTTGTTCTTGCATCCGAAAAATGGTCACTTTGCTCAATACGCTCAACATCGCTGCTGGGACGGGTTCCTCCGGTGGTTTTTCCTCCGTAAAGTGACAAACCACTTCATCTCGTAGCAAGACACCATCCACATTCACCTTCGGTACATTACCTCTCAACTCCAATTGAAGCAAGCGATGTTCTCCGGCCGAATGTTGCCCCACCCCAATTTCGGCTACAGCGATGACCGGCTGATTCTCTTCGACCACTCCCAACTTAACGCCATCCCCCTCGAAGTGTAGATGCTTAAGATAGGGCGTAGTTGAGAATACATGCTCAACCTGAACTTTTTCGGTGCTCCGAAAGGCCAGATATAGATCAGTAGCGTACAACGCGCTCAACCCGATGATCCGTTTGCGTAGCATCGTGCGAATATGCTGGGGAGATGTGATGTACGCAGAAGTACCTCCGCTCTGGGAAGCCATCTCGTCCAACAATGTATCGTTCCAATCCTCCCCAATCCCCATCGCGCTGATACCGATCCGTTGCGCTCCGGCTGCACGCGCCTCCGCCAGACAATCTTCTTCATCTCCGTACGTTTGCCCATCAGTGAGCAAAATCAAGTGGCTAACCACCCGATCACTATGATGCTTTTTGAGCTCCTTCAATCCAGTTTGCAGCCCCTGGAGGATCTCAGTTCCGCCGGCTGTCAAGACACTCGAGATCTTAGCCTGTACCCGATTGCGTTGGGAGCCGACCGGTGCACTCGGTAGAAGGACGTTCGCCCGGTCATTGAAAGTAACGATGGAGAGAAAATCGTCGTCCTCCAACTCAGTCAGGATCCAACGGGCAGCTCGCTTGACATGCTCTATTCGGCTCCCTTGCATAGACGTGCTCTGGTCAATGACCAGACATAGGTTTAGTGGCAGACGCCGGTGAGTTTCCACGCCCGTCGGGCGTATCTCCATCATCAGATACAGGGTCTGTTCAGCGTACTGGGTGCTGAGATGGTAACGACTCAGATAAATGCGCCACGTGAAAGGTGCATGGGGCGTCAAACCGGCTTCGGCCCGGCGTTTATCATATGCCTGTCGCCGGGCAGGGTCACTCAGGACGGCATAGGCCATCTGCACCTGATGAAACAGGGCAGTAGGCGCCTGCTCCGTACGAGTATCCGGATGATAGCGCCGGGCCAGCGCACGGTAGGCATGCTTGATCTCCTCCGTTGTAGCCGTGGGCGGCACACCCAATATGGCATAATAATCTTCGTGAATACTGTCCATCTCGGTCGTCCGTCTTGATTCACTCCGCCGGTGGTGCGATCAGGATCACTGTAATGTTATCAACGCCCCCGGCCTGATTGGCCGCGGTGACCAGACGTTGACAGGCGACCTGCGGAGAAAAAGCATTGGTGACAATGTCGGCGATCTGAACCGAGTCCACCATACCCCACAGTCCATCGCTACATAAGAGCAACCGTCCCCCTGGGGGGATCGTGCGAACATATGTATCCACCTCGAGAAAGTCATTCTGCCCCAGGGCACGATAGAGCACGTTTCTCTGTGGATGTGTTGTAGCCTCTTCAGGCGTCAGTTGTCCCAATTCGATCAGCCGATCCACTAGCGAATGGTCATGGGTAATTTGCTCCAGGTTCTCCTCTGTTGAGATATAGGCTCGACTATCTCCTACGTGTACAATATACGCTCTAGCCCCCAGAAGGAGTGCCCCGGTCAGCGTCGTTCCCGCACCGGGCACCTGGTTGGCCACGGCCATGTGGGCTGCCTGGACAGCATTGATCAACAATTCATTCAACGGTGGTTGATCGGTACCATGCTCCTGATACAACAAAGTCGGTAAATAGAGATGCTGGATTACGTAGTGGACTACCGTGCGAGCGGCCAATGAACTGGCAACCTCACCAGCTTGATGCCCCCCCATACCATCGGCCAAGACGAACAACCCAAGAGGAGGAATCGTTTTCCCGGTGACATCACCGTCGTAGACAGCGGTCAGAACCAACAGCGAATCCTCGTTGTGACGGCGCACCAGGCCTACGTCTGTACTCCAACCCACATCGAAGTCGGTCCGCCGACCGACTGGCACATTCCCCTTCCCTTCCTCACCTTCGATTATTGAAGGTGTCTCTTCATCCGCTTGTGCAGAAGCAAAAGGCGGTTCCTTATCATCCGCCCGGTCGTGCGCCTGGTTACGAAATAGCTTACGTAGGAATTGCATATCCTGGTTCCCATTCTGTTGCCGTCCGGGCCACCGTAAATTGTCATTGTCAAATTGTCATTGCCAATGATGATTACAACGGCAACGCATACAAGTAGCGGTCGTCTGAACCAATGTAAAGTACATCATCGGCCACAGTGGGAGATGAGACCACCGGCCCATCGGTCCGAAATCGCCAACGCAAACTCCCCGTGCGCACATCCAGAGAGTACACCGTCCCATCGGTTGAACCGAAGTAAACAGCTTCTCCAACCACAATGGGGCTAGAATTGACCTGTCCATCGGTGGCATATCGCCAAACGAGACGCCCACTCTCAGCATCCAGAGCATACAAATTGTTGTCTATGGATCCAATGAATACGGTCCGTGCAGCGACAACGGGCGAAGAGACAATGGCCCCCCCTGTGCGGTAGCGCCACGCCGACCAGCCGGAACGGATATCCAGCGCGTAGACCGTTGCATCCTGGCAACCAACGTAGACCATCTCGTCCGTGATGGCGGGGGTAGAGGTAACCCCCCGCCGGGCACGGAAACGCCATTGGGCTTGACCGCCAGTCGTCACAGCGAAGACCATCCCGCTTTCGCTGCCAATGTATATGGCATCGCTGCCAATGGTGGGCGATGATCGCACTTTGCCTTCCGTCTGAAACTTCCAGGCCACCCGGCCACTGTGTACATTGACAGCATAAAGATAGCCATCATCCGAACCAAAGAAGACATGATCAAAGGCTGCCCGAGGAGATGACCACACGCTACCCTGGGTTGGGCATGTCCATACGATCCGCCCCGTCGTGGCATTGACCGCGTAAAGCAACCGATCGGCCGATCCGAAGAAAACCAGCCCCTTGTAAACACAGGGAGACGATGCAATTCCCCCTTCGGTAGCGTATTTCCACAGAAACTTCCCATTATTGGCATCCAGGGCATATAGGTTATGATCGTAGGCGCCAATGTAGACGACATTATTGTAGACGGCGGGCCGTGAACGGATCTCGTCCTCACACCGGAAACGCCATAAGGGGGTGATATCGCTGTCGGTGAACGCCGCGGTTCCAAAAGCAGTTGTGCTCCCGAAACCACGGGCCGAACTCAGATTCATCAGAGCCCGTTGCATTTCCTCGGCAGAACCGAAACGCTTTTCGATGTCGTACTCCAGTGCCTTGTTGATGATTTCCGTCAACTCACGAGAGACGGTAGGATTTGTCTTGTGAATTGGCCGTTCGTGAAACGAAAAGGGGGCCTCCAGACGAGGGTCCTGCTTGCTAAGCAGGTGGTGCAATGTGGCCCCCAGGGCATAGATGTCCACCCGTGGTTCCGCAACCCCTCGATACTGCTCCGGTGGTGTATACCCTTCAGTGCCAATCATCGTTCCCTTCTGACCACTCTGGAAGATGCGGGCAATGCCAAAGTCAATCAATCGAATACGGTTATGGGTATCCAGCATAATGTTGGAAGGTTTGACGTCTCGAAACACAATTGGTTTTGGGGTATGTCCATGCAAGTAGCTGAGCACTTCGCATACCTGGATCCCCCAACTCACGACCTGAGGTTCCGGCAGAAACCCCTCCGTTTCGGTCAAAATGTCCTCCAATGTCTTGCCATCCACGTATTCGAGTACCAGATAGCTGCGGCTGTTCTCGCTGAAAAAGTCGTATACCTGTACAATACCGGGATGATTGAGAGCAGCTAGAATGTTGGCTTCACGCTCGAAATTGCTTTTGATGATCGCTCGTACTTGTGGGTCGGTGGCCGTGTTGAGCATCTCTTTGACAACACACAGGCGTGTCACCCGGGTGAAGCGCGTATCTTGCGCCTTGTACACCGTGCTCATCCCCCCCACGGCGTGCAGGTTCAGGATCCGATATCGCCCTTGCAGCAGATATCCATCTGGCAACCGCCCTTCTACCTGCTCGGCACCTGGTGGGGAAGATATGGGTCCTGTCCCTCGCCCGCCCGGCTGCGGTCGTTGTGAGCTAGAAGCAGATGGCTCAACAATCGTCGTATCACCCGATTGTGCCCAGACAGGTTGGCCTACATCGGATTTGACATGATGCGTTTCTAATTTCATAATCGTTTCCAGACTCGCCAAACTTGACAGAACGAAATCGTTCAATCCTTGCCAAGGCCAAACTTACCAAGCCAGCCACCGCTTACGGGTATGCAGCCCAAGCAAGATGGTACAATAAGATAACACTATTATAGGTGAAGATGGGGAAACACGCAATTTTTACGCTTTCCCGAAAATGGTTCACAACTGGTCTACATTCCAAATCGGCTCTCAGGGCCTATTCGAAAAGCAGGATGGCATCCCTGTGCCGTCTACCACGCATAGGGATGCGCAGCCACGGAAGCGATTTTTCGGACAGGCTCTTACTGCCGCTCTAACGAAATGTTGATTCTTCTCTTATCAAATTCTGATACAAATACCGTATATTCAGGATGCTATTATCACTGGACTTCGAACAATCAAGACAGGATAAACATAAAAAGCAAAATGGATTTGGGGAGGAATGAATATGGGTAAGATAATCGGTATAGACCTGGGAACCACCAACTCGGTCGTTGCAGTGATGGAAGGGGGAGAGCCGGTCGTGATCCCGACGGCCGAGGGCGGGCGACTGTGCCCATCCGTCGTTGCGTTTACTAAAAACGGCGAAGAGATCGTCGGACAAACAGCTCGGCGGCAAGCCGTCGTGAACCCCGACAATACGATCTTCTCTGTCAAGCGATTGATGGGACGCCGGTACGACGACTCGGAGGTGGTGAAAGCGCGTCAGATTCTGCCGTACAAGATCGTGGAAGGGCCAGGCCACGATGCGCGGGTGTATATTCCACAGACAGGTAAGGAGTATACTCCCCAGGAGATCTCGGCCCGCATACTGCGCAAGTTGAAGCAAGACGCCGAAGCCTATCTGGGAGAACCGGTCACACAGGCCGTGATCACCGTACCGGCCTATTTCAACGATAGCCAGCGTCAGGCCACCAAGGACGCCGGCCAGATCGCCGGACTGGAAGTATTGCGCATCATCAACGAACCGACGGCCGCTAGCCTGGCTTACGGGTTGGACAAGAAGGAAGCCGAGACGATCCTGGTGTTCGACCTGGGTGGCGGGACCTTCGACGTCTCGATCCTGGAGGTTGGCGAAGGTGTAGTGGAGGTGCGCTCGACCAGCGGTGATACCTTTCTGGGCGGCGACGACTGGGACCAGCGGATCGCGGACTACGTGGCTGACGAGTTCAAGAAGGATCAAGGCATTGACTTGCGAGGGGACCGTCAGGCCTTACAACGCTTGAAGGAGGCCGCTGAGAAAGCCAAGATCGAACTCTCTACGGTGATGGAAACGGAGATCAACCTACCGTTCATCACCGCCGATGCCTCTGGGCCAAAACACTTACAGATGAAATTGACACGCGCCAAGCTGGAACAGTTGACCGAGGACCTGGTCGAACGGTGTCGCAAGCCCTTCGAACAGGCCTTGCGGGATGCCAAATTGACGGCCCGCGACCTGGATGAAGTCGTACTGGTCGGAGGTGCCACCCGCATGCCAATGATCCAGAACCTGGTACGGGAATTGACCGGAGGTAAAGAACCGCACAAAGGCGTCAATCCCGACGAAGTCGTCGCTATTGGGGCAGCGATCCAGGCTGGGGTGCTGTCCGGGGAAGTGAAAGATGTCCTTTTGCTGGATGTAACGCCGCTCACGCTCGGCGTGGAGACCCTGGGAGGCGTGATGACTCCTCTGATCGAGCGGAACACCACCATCCCGGTCCGTAAGAGCGAGGTCTTTTCGACCGCCGAGGATGGCCAGACGGCGGTGACGATCCACGTCTTACAGGGCGAACGACCGATGGCAGCCGACAACATCAGCCTGGGTATGTTCAACCTGGAGGGCATCCCACCGGCGCCTCGGGGCATCCCACAGATAGAAGTCACGTTTGACATAGACGCCAACGGTATTCTGAATGTCTCTGCCAAGGACAAGGCGACCGGTAAGGAGCAACAAATCACCATCACCGCCAGTACCAACCTGAGCCAGAATGAGGTTGAGCGGTTGGTGCAGGAGGCTAAACGGCACGAAGCCGAGGACCGTCGCCGGAAGGAGTTGATCGAAGCTCGCAACACGGCCGATATGCAGATCTACCAGATGGAGAAGATGTTGCGAGAGTTGGGCGACAAAGTGGCCGCATCGGATCGGCAGCGAATCGAAAGCATTATCGAGGAACTGAAGCAGGCCAAGGACGGTGACGACATTGCCCGCATCCGGCAACTGCTCGAACAATTGCAACAAGCCAGCTACGCTGTAGGACAGCAGATGTACGCTCAACAGCAAGCCGCTGGCGGGCCAGGCCCGATGCCCGGTGCCGGCACGCCCCCCCCGACCGGCGGCGATGATGTCGTCGAGGGAGAGTTCCAGGAAGTATAGCGGACAGTACGGGTGACAGGTGGACGACGTAAAGACAGGCTCTTTTTCCCTACCGCAGACAAGTTGTCTGCGGTAGGAGTCTGTCAGCCACGTGCGACGCACATTAGAGGTGCGTCGCACGCCCCAGGTAGAACGGAGGAGGATGGAGAACAAGCAATGAATCGAAGAGTCAAAGTGCCGATTCGGGTCAAACCATCGGTAGTAAGGGAACACAGGCCAATCATCAGTGAGTCAGAAGTCACCGAGGCCGTGTTACCAGTCAGCGATCCGGAGATTGTGGAAGGCACCCCGCCGGCTCGGTCGTCTGTGGAGAGCAACGAGCAACCGGCAGCTGGACATACGGATCTCGCGTCTCCCCAGGAGTTGGAATCTACTCCTGGCAAAGAGAGTGAGGAAAACGAGGGCCTGGAGATGTGGCGGGATCAGGCCCTGCGTTTGCAGGCCGAAATGGAAAACTTCCGTAAACGCCAACAGCGTTTGGCCGATGAGCGTATTACCGCCGACAGGGAACGATTACTACGTGCCTTCCTGGAAATCACCGACAATCTGGGGCGCGCCCTGGACAGCCACGACGAACACGCCGGAGACGAGGGAACCGATG
Organism: uncultured Anaerolineales bacterium; assembly: GCA_964643875.1. Classification (GTDB taxonomy): domain Bacteria; phylum Chloroflexota; class Anaerolineae; order B4-G1; family B4-G1; genus CAZXVB01. The sequence goes on from CAZXVB010000088.1 coordinate 8,989, forward strand.
GCGACCGTGTCCGCCAGGGGGTCGTGCTGATCCACCGGGCAATGCAGAACCTGTTGACCAAGGAGGGAGTGGAGCCAATCGAGGCCATCGGGCAGCCATTCGACCCCACATGGCACGAGGCGGTCAGCGTAGTCCCGCACGAGCAAGTGGGCGCCGCCCCGGATACCGTTGTGGAGGTCGTCCAGAAAGGGTATCGGATAGGAGATCGTCTGTTGCGACCGGCGCGCGTTATCGTTGCTCAGTAGTCATTACTGGACCCTGGCAAATTTATCCAGGACGCAGATGAACGCTGATTTTCGCAGA
>CAZXVB010000089.1:0-6394 GCA_964643875.1 uncultured Anaerolineales bacterium
GTTGGGCGAGGTCTCCGACCGAAGCCCCCGGCTGCGGTCAGAGACCTTGCCGAACAAAGGGGGCGCCCGGCCGTTTCTCAGGAACAGTCCCAATCTACGTGCGCATTTCCACAGATTTACCGATAGACTAATACGTACCGGCCGCGCGTCGTCTGTGAAGTGGCCGTGTACAGGTACGTTGCCGGGCCGACGACGACGATGTCGGCGTGACCAATGCCCCAGTTGTTGGCTACATCCATAATCACCGGATTGGCGGGATATTTCTCCCACGGGCCGTCTATGGCCGGGCCGACGCTGCGGGCAAACCCCAGGGCGAATTGATCATCCACAACGGTGGGATTGCTAGGGCCACGGACGCCCTCGTAGGCCATATAGTACCGCTCTCCGACCCGTACCACGTCGGCGGAGGAGATAGTGCGGAACTCGAAATATGGATTGGCGGCTGCCCCCAGCGCGTCCATCGGACCATAGCCGTTATCGGCCCCGAAAAGCGGATTCGACGCACAGGGACGTAGCCCCCCGGCGCCGGCAGAGGCCGCCCCGACCAGGCAGCCCATATGGCCAGGATCACGTCCCAGGCCAACGAAGACGTACATCATCCCGCCTTCAACGTAGATACCCGGCGGCGCCCCCACCAGGCAGTTCCCGTACTCCACTTCGTTGTAGATGTTCGGGTGTGTGCCGATCTCCGCCCCGGCCGGACAGCTACCGGCGTCGGCTTGCCATTGACCTGTGCCGGGCACGTGGGCCTCCCCGCCCCAGGTGAGGCCATCGGTCGAGGTGCGCATATACGTCCCGGCCCCCCATTCGTAGACGATATATGCCCGCCCGTCCGTAAAGAAGACGCGGGGGTATTGCTGCTGGTGGGTATGGTCTCGATCCGTACACGGACAACTCAGACAGGGGAAGAGACAGCGGGGGTCCTCCAAGAAAAAATGCACCCCGCCATCGTTGCTCTTCCACAGAGTGACACAACCAGGAAAAGGAGCTGGGTCTCCGCACCGATCTACCACACCGGCCGATGGATGACTGGCGTGCAGGTAGGACCAGAACTCCCCGTTCCCCCGATAGACTGTGTCCGATTCCCCCACCGGCAACCCAACGTCGAACACATCCATCACCCATTCAGCGCTTCCATTCCAAAAATCCTCCAGCGTGGCGAAAGCTCGTCCGGCTGGAGGAAGGGGGACAAAGGCCAACGGCAGCGGTGTATCGGTTGGGGGAGGTGTCGGCGTGAGAGAGGGGGGGGCGGGAGAGGCCGTCGCCGTCGCCGATGGAGGTGAGGCGAGCGGAATGGCGGTAGGCGAGGCCGTTGGTGTAGGAGAGGGTGTAGAAGTCGGCGTAGGCGTCGGTGTCGGCGTAGCAGACGGGAGCGGGGACGGCGTCGCTGCAGGCGGGGTATCGGTTATCTCCGCCGTCGCCGTCGCCGACGGCGTTGGTGCAGACGAAGGCGTCGGTGCAAACGAAGGTGTCGCTTGTACAGCGCACCCCGCCGTCAACATCAACATGGCCAGGGCAAGTATGAGCCAAGTCCAGAGGGCAGCCCGGCGTCGGTCAGCTCTCCAAAGTAGGCTCCGGTTCCTCATCTTCTCCATTCCCATCACCGAAGGCCAGTGCGAGAGCACGTTCCGTGACCGCTGCGTAGGCCAGGGTCAGCACACCGACGAAAGCTTCGGGGCGACGAGAGAAAGCGGGAGGACCAAGCCGTTTGAGCAAGGCCGTTTCCACCGCCGGTGGAGCGACCGCTACTCGGAAATTGGTCAATGGTTCCTGCGGCCCCCAGAAACGGTCTGGATCGGCTTCTAGCGGCTCCCATGTCTCGACCTCCGGAGATGGCTGTGCGCCTGGTTCGGCCTCGACGTCGGCCACCCGTCGGGAGCGGAGGGCGTCCATCACGTACTCGCGGGTAGCACCCCGCAACAGGAACAAGAGAAATGGGTCTTGATCGAATTCTTCAGCCAGGAGATAGTACACAGCCGCGATGTGTTTACAGGGTACCGCCCAGTCAGGGCACGAACACTCCATCCCCAACTCCTGGGGGCTAGGAAATAGAGACACCCCGGCAGCGGTGAACGCTTCCTCGATGTCCGGCGGCATCTCGCCAGCCAGGAGCTGGGCAGCAAAGATCGCTTGTCCCGCCATCTGGTCAACGACGCGGGACCATTGAGCGTCGGTCAACTTCGTCACCTGTATACGCACTGTGTACGGTGTACGGCGTGACCCCTGAACCCGGGCCGATACGCGCCCCGGCTGGATCTCGATGTTCAACACCTGTCCTCTGCGGGCATAGGAGCGGCCCCGTTGGAGGCGATTATTCCACCCGTACGATTCGAGCACAGCGATCCATCGGCGCGCCCACCAATGTTCGCCGAAGGCGCCGCGTTGCGAACGGGCCTTGATGCCGCCTTCCACTGAGATCGGGGTTGAGCGGGGAAAATAGCCCCAATAGTCATACCGCTTCTTTCTACGCGCCATGCGCTACTCCTCCACAGCCTCACGGCTCAACGTGACCAGTTCCCGCAACTGTCGGGTGCTGAGTTCTGTCAACCACCCCTCGCCCGTACCGACGACGCTTTCCGCCAGGGCTTGCTTGCTTTCGATCAGTGCGTCTATCCGTTCTTCCAACGTACCGATGGAGATGAATTTGTGCACCCATACATCGCGGGTTTGTCCGATGCGGAAGGCACGGTCGGTGGCCTGGTTTTCGACAGCCGGGTTCCACCAGCGGTCGAAGTGGAAGACGTGGTTGGCGCGAGTTAGGTTCAACCCCAACCCGCCGGCTTTGAGGGAGAGCACGAAAATCGCCGGCCCATGGCTCTCTTCCTGAAATCGGGCAATCATCCGGTCCCGTTGCTTGGCAGGTGTACCGCCGTAGAGGAACAACACTTCGCTGCCGAACGAATCCCGCAAATAAGCCTGGAGCAAGGCCCCCATCTCGGCGAATTGGGTGAAGACCAGCGCCCGCTCGTCAAGGGCTAACACCTCTTCCAACATCTCGGTCAGGCGAGAGAGCTTCCCTGAACGGCCGTCCAGATCGGAGCCATCCTTCAGGAAATGGGCCGGATGGTTACAGATTTGCTTCAGCTTCATCAACATCGAAAGCACCAATCCACGCCGCTGGATTCCCTCGGATTCGCTGATCTGGCGGAGGGCGTCATCCACCACAGCCTGGTAGAGTGTCGCCTGTTCCGCCGTCAGCGTGCAGTAGACTTTGTTTTCCAGCTTGTCCGGCAAATCACGAATGATTGTTGGGTCCGTCTTGACACGCCGGAGGATAAACGGTTGCACCAGCTTCCGCAATTGGGCAGCCGCCTGCTGGTCATGGTAACGTTCGATGGGACGGGCAAAGTGGGAGTGGAACGCCTTTTGCGATCCCAGATAACCAGGGTTGAGGAACTGCATGATAGACCACAGTTCCATTAGGCGGTTTTCGACCGGCGTGCCGGTGAGAGCCACGCGATACCCGGCTTGCAGCCGTCGAATAGCCTGGGTCTGCTTGGCTGCCGGGTTTTTGATATTCTGGGCCTCGTCCAACACCACGCCGCGCCACTTAACCTGGGTAAGGATCTGCTCGTCCCGCCGGGCCAGGGCGTATGTGCTGACGACCACGTCGGTCTCGGCCACCTGGGCAAAGAAGGCGTCGTCGGTCAAACGCTCACTGCCGTGGTGGACCATCACGCGGAGCGAAGGGGCAAAGCGATTGATCTCCCGCTTCCAGTTCCCCACCACCGAAGTGGGGCAGATCACCAGCGTCGGCCCAGCTCCCCTGCCCCCGTTGGTTTCGAGGTTGTGCAGGAAGAGGGCAATGGCCTGCACGGTCTTGCCCAGGCCCATGTCGTCGGCCAGACAAGCGCCGATTCCCCAGCGAGACAGGAAGGCCAACCAGGAGAAGCCCCGCACCTGGTATGGGCGCAGTTCGCCGACCAGCCCGGCGGGAGGGGGCAGTTGCTTTAGAGGTTCATTGCCCTGTAGCTGGCGCAGTAAGTCTTGCACCCATCCGTGGGTTTCAAGGCCGATGACCGGCAACCCGTCAACCTCGCCCTCCTCCGCCAGTCCCATACGCAGGGCCTCGCGAAGCGTGACGTCTTCCTCGGCGACTCGCTTTTCCCAAAACTGAATGGCTGCCTCGACCTGTTCCGGTTGCAACTCTACCCATTCGCCACGCACTTGCACCAATGGTTGTTTGAGACTGGCCAGGTGGGTGAATTCCTCCGGCGTCAGTACCTGATCCCCTAACGCCAATTGCCAACGGAAGCGGAGCAGAGCATCCATATTGAGGAACCCCGTGCCTTCTACCGGCTGAGCGACAGCCCGCACCCCCAACTGTCGGCGGCGCTTGCGCCACCAGGCCGGCACCAGCACCCCGAACCCACTTTGCTCCAGCAAGGGAGCCGCTTCCCGCAGGAAGGCATACGCCTCTTCGGTAGTCAAGGAACACGTCTCTGGGCGGGCACTGCGCAGACTGACCTCCAGCGGGGGGAACAGCCGGGCCGCCCGCGCCAGGCCCTCCAATAGCTTTTCCTGAGGATTGTCGAACCGCCGATCCAGGTAGCGCAAGGCGGTACTCTGCTCTCTCCAGACCAGGCTGGTGGGGACTAGCAGACTAGGGTCATCGTTGGCTTGGAGAAAGAAACGCAAAGTCCACCCGTCCGTCGGGGTCAAGAGACCGGCCTGGCCGCCTTCCCCTTCAACTTCCTGATCGGGCAGAGCCGGCGGCTCTAGGCGGAAGCAGACCCGGAACGGTTCCTCGACGCCAGCGGTGATATGAGCCTGCCACTCTGCGAGCGCTGCGTAGAAGTCGGAAAGCTGCTGACGGCTGCCGCTCAACGCTATGGGGCCTTGCCGGTCGAACAGCGCCTGGAGCCAGGCCCGCAGTGTGGCATTGTCCCGTCGGGTGACGACATGGAGCAGTGGAGGCGCCCAGATCCGCACGGCGGCATCAACGATCTGTTGCAAAAATTCCTTGAGCAGTGCCCGCGCCGAGCGAGCGACGAGCACGTCTTCCGGCCCCTGTTTCACACCTCCCATCGCCCGGCAGACTGGCGGCATCACCCGGGCCAACAGTTCCACCCGCCGCAGGTCTTCGACAGAACCCAACACCGGCACCCAGATCGCCCGGAATACAACATCGCCTTCTTCTTCTCGCCGGTCCAGTGTGGGGATAAACTGTTGCCGAGCGAGCAGCTCCAGGGCAAACTTGCCCGCCATGGACCAGAACTCCAGGTCGGCCCCTGGAGCAACGCGAGGCGCCAACTGCTCCGGAGAAGGCAGGTCGTTGAGGAAACGTAAGGCTTCAAGCGGCGCCAGCGCCACTCCCTCCACCTGCCAGGGCGAGAGGTGAGGGCTACGGCCACCGTTTCCGTCGTTTCCGTTTTCGGCCAACAGGTCACGGATCAGTTGAGGGCTGGGAAGCGGTCCCTGCGAGTCAGCAGGCAGTAACATCGTCGTCTGGGCCGGCTGTGCCGATGTCGGCCACAGGCCGGGCAGCAGATCGGCCAACAGATCATTCAACCGGGAAACGGGCAGACAAAAGGGATGTGCAGGAGGGGTATCCGCTTCTTGAGAGGCATCCGGGAGGGAAGAAGGAGCAGCCGGCGCATAGGGGCTTTCCCCCCACAGGAACAGTGTGCCGTACTGCGCCGTCTCCACTCCCACTCGACTGCCGCGCCAGGCCGCGTGGAGGACATACCGGCCGGGCAGAGAGAGCAGGGTGTAGGTGGCTTGCCGATTCGGCTCACTCCCCACCTCTGCCTCATCTTCCATTGTCCGATCCAGAGCGAGGCCATTCTCTTCTTCCTGGGATGTCTGCACCCCAGCGGAGAGAGAGTTTTCCTTAACCCAACTCCGCAGGCAATCCAGAATCTCGGCCACCGATTTAGGCCCCAGCCCCCGGATGGAGAGAAGCTCGTATTCGGAGAGGGCTAACAGCTCCTCCGGCGTAGTCAGATTGGCGCGGACGAGCGCATTTCGGGTACGGGTAGAAAGATGCAATAAATCGATCGGATAGCTACTCATAGGATCATATGATAGACCAAAACCGACAGATTGACAAGATGGGGTTGTAATAGGCGCGGTTGACAAATCCCCCTCACACATTATAATTTACCATCGTTACCACTCAGGCCGGCGGTTGAAACTGCGCTTGAGGAGCTAAAGCTGGCTGTCCACCCGGGTGGACAGGCGCGTCCACGCAGGTGGATGCTCGGCTGCCAGCCCTCTAGAGGCAGTTTCAATCGCTAACAGAAGTAGCCTGAGCAGTTACCTGCCATCAACAAGTCCTGGCTCAGATGATGATCCAACACGTATGCAAAGATCCGTGTGGACAGACGCCCCCTTCCGGGGGGCCACAAAGAGCGATTTTTCGCCTCCCTGTCGGCGACTCTCACATCGTCCG
>CAZXVB010000089.1:6494-9265 GCA_964643875.1 uncultured Anaerolineales bacterium
GGGGGCCACAAAGAGCGATTTTTCGCCTCCCTGTCGGCGACTCTCACATCGTCCGCTCCCACTCCCATCGAGGCCTGATGCCCTCCCCGGCTCAGGCCTCTCTTTCTTTCAATCTCTTTCATTCAAAAGGGGGAATTATGGCAATCTCAGAACACGATCTTACGGTAAACGGAATGACCTTCGACGACATCCTACTGATCCCAGCCTACTCAGAGGTTATGCCGGTCCAGGTGAATACCCAGACCCGCTTGACGCAGACGATACGACTCAACATCCCCATCCTCTCGGCAGCGATGGATACAGTCACCGAGGCCCGGATGGCAATCGCGATGGCTCGCGAAGGAGGGATCGGGATCATCCACCGCAATATGTCGCTCAAGGAGCAAGCCGCCGAGGTGGATAAAGTCAAGCGCTCCGAGGCGGGAATGATCGTGGACCCAATCACACTCCCGCCAACGGCCACGCTGGCCGAGGCGGAGGCGATTATGGCCCACTACCACATCTCCGGCGTCCCCATCGTCAAGAAAGATGGACGGCTCGTCGGCATTCTCACCAACCGGGACGTTCGCTTCGCAGAAGACCCATCCCGTCCCGTCCACGAGTTTATGACATCGGAGGACCTGATCACTGCGCCGGTCGGCACCACGATCGAAGAGGTCAAACGCACCCTCCAAAAGCACCGCATCGAGAAACTCCCACTCGTGGACGATAACGGGATCCTGCGCGGGTTGATCACAGTGAAAGATATCCAGAAGAAGCTCGACTACCCTAACGCAGCAACCGATGAGCGAGGGCGCCTGCTCGCCGGAGCAGCCGTTGGAGTAGGTGAGGATCTGGAAGACCGCGTCCAGGCGCTGGTGGACGCTGGGGTAGATGTAGTGGTGATTGACACGGCCCATGGTCATTCACGCGGAGTTCTGCGGGCGATCGAGCGGATCAAGGCGGTGACCCCCGATCTGCCCGTGATCGCCGGCAATGTGGTCACAGCCGAGGGGACGCGCGATCTGATCGCCACCGGCGCCGATGCGATCAAGGTAGGCGTGGGAGCCGGATCAATCTGCACGACCCGGGTCATCGCCGGGGTCGGCATGCCCCAGGTGACCGCAGTGGCAATCTGTGCGACCGAAGCAGGCAAGCACGATATCCCCGTGATCGCCGACGGGGGGATCCGCTATTCCGGCGATATTGTGAAGGCGCTCGCTGCCGGTGCGGAGACAGTGATGCTCGGCAGCCTGCTCGCCGGGCTTGATGAGGCCCCTGGCGAGATCGTCATCTTTGAAGGCCGCCCCTACAAGGAATACCGCGGAATGGGATCACTTGGAGCGATGCAAGGGTATGGCCGTGACCGGTATGCCTCCGGACAAGGCGGCGGGAAGCTGGTTCCCGAGGGAGTCGAGGGACGTGTGCCGTACAAGGGGCGTCTGCCCGATTATCTGTATCAGCTCGTCGGCGGAATTCGCTCTGGGATGGGCTACGTGGGCGCAGCCAATCTTCAAGAGTTACGAGAGAAGGCACGCTTTGTACGCATCACCCAGGCCAGTCTAATCGAAAGCCACCCACACGACATTGTGGTGACAAAAGAAGCACCCAACTACCCCGGCGGCGGGTTCGCCGTTCCGGATTCTCGTCCTGGGAAGTCATAGCAGTGGATTACCGAGTAGAAGTTTTTGGGAAGGCCAAGGTGCCAGAAGGGCGGGCACGCAACCTGCTCGCCGACATTCGTGAACAGTTGGACATTGAGGCCGTAAAGACGGTACAAGTTTTGGATCTTTACTTCCTGCGCGGTGATCTCTCGGCAGAAGATGCCCGACGCCTCTGTGAGCAACTGCTGGTTGATGCGGTAGTCCAGGAATATCGCTGGAGTCCGCTTGATTCCCCTTCCTCTTCACCAGAGGATGGAGATTGGGTGATCGAGGTAGGGCTGCACCCCGGGGTGACCGATAGCGTGGCTGAGCACCTGAAGCGGGGTGCGCACATCATCGGGGTGGACGGCCTGCACCAGGTCGTCACAGCAACGCGCTATGAGCTGGGCGGCAACCTGGAAGAGGCTACCGTGCACCGGATCGCCAAGGAACTGCTCTGCAACGAGGTAATCCAGTTCTACGCGCTCGGCCCGATTCACCCAGCATTTGTGCCGGAAGCAGCTCCGAGCGACGAGGTAGAGACGATCCCGATCCGCGACGCGGACGAAGAAACTCTCACGCGAATGAGTGTCGAGCGAGTACTGTACCTCTCGCTCGACGAGATGAAGGCGATTCAAACCTATTACCGAGAATTGGACCGCGATCCGACGGATGTAGAGCTGGAGACATTGGCACAAACATGGTCGGAACACTGCGTGCACAAGACGTTCAAAGCGCAGATTCGCTTCGAATGCCGGGGCGGGACATCTCGTCGCCTCCCCGATGGGCAGATTCAGACCCCTCCCTACACAGCCGAGAGCGACGGGCTGCTCAAGAGCACGATCCGCGCGGCGACCGAGACGCTCAACCGGCCGTGGGTGCGCTCGGCATTCGTGGACAACGCCGGAGTGATCGCGTTTGACGATGAGTATGACGTGTCCTTCAAAGTAGAGACACACAACCATCCCTCGGCACTGGAGCCGTTCGGCGGGGCCAATACGGGCGTCGGCGGGGTGGTGCGCGACATCATCGGCGTCTCGGCTCGCCCGATCGCCAATACGGATGTGCTCTGTTTCGGCCCTCAGGATATCCCGGCCGAGGCGCTGCCTAAAGGGGTGTTGCATCCACGCCGTATCGCCGCCGGGGTGA
>CAZXVB010000090.1:0-6260 GCA_964643875.1 uncultured Anaerolineales bacterium
ATTCGGCGGCCACGCCGGTCACAGACCGGCTTGGAGCAGTGGATTGCCGAGGGCATTGCCCTCGGCTACCCTGAAAATGGCCCGAGGGCTTCGGTCGGAGACCTCGCCCAACCAGAGGTCGCAAGGCCGTCTCGCCGTGGGGCGTGTCTACCCAAACATAGCCCGGATGGAACACGGACAATTCACTACCCGACATCTGAACGCAGATGACGCAGATTCACCGCAGGTTGACGCTGATTTGACCGGATTCGTATTGCTTCGCGCCGCAAACCCAAGAAAATCTGTGTTTTTCTGCGTTAATCTGCGTCCCAGAAAAAGCGTGTCGGGCAATGAACACGGATAACACAGATTGTGCGGATTCCCCTTTTCGCCCTGTGTGGGTAGCTACTCGCCTTCAATCTTCAGCGTCGCCAGCGATAGTCGTGATTCAGGGCTTGCCGGAAATCCTCCTGTACGGCCTGTTTATTTTCGATAGCCCACTGGTCGCCGGTCCAGCGATAAAGAAGCAGACAATGGATTTGAGGGGCGTAGGGTGTACTGTTCCAGCGGTTGATCTCGGCATATGCCGCCCGAACCCAGCCGACGTTGCGATTCAACCAGCCGACCCGTTTTTCCTCTTCCCGGCTAGTTGGTTGATGGTCCAACGCCACCCAGTGGTTCGTCTCCGTGATGTAGATCGGCTTATCTTGCCATTTTTCTGGGATGGCCTCGGCGAACGTCCGGTAGGCCTGGAAATCATAGTAGTGCTCGTGGGGCGTGCCCGGTTGGAGGAATGCGTTTTGGAAGACGGTGGGCTTGGTAATCAGATTCACGTCGAGCCAGTGGGTATAGGTGTGCAGGGCGATACCGTCCAGGTCGTGAATATGCGTCAACATCTCTTGGAAATATTCCAGCGGTCGGTTGCGGCGATTTCCTTCCTTGGCCCAGGGGAAAGTGTTGTAAGGATCCACCGCGCCGGTCACTACAATGGCATTCGGCTGCACGGCCTTGATCCGCTGACGCGCCCAATTAAATGCTTTGGCATACCGTCGAGGGGTAATGTGCTCAATGGGTGCAGCGCTGCCGCCGGGATGCTCCCGCACGTTGTTCTGCTCATTGCCGATGATCCAAATGTGACATCCCCGCGAGTTTTGCACATACCGGGCGCAGGTCCGGGCGAAATTAGCGTATCGGGATTCTACCGGCAAGGTACCGTTTTGATCATAGCCGTAGTTAAGCCGCACTATGACCCCATACCCGTTATCCGACCACATAGAATAGTCGTGCCCGCCGGTATGATTAGGGTCGTCACCGATCGCCTCGGTGAAGAGTACCCAGCCGGTTTTCTGCTTCCCCTGGAACAGAAAGCGGAAGTCGGCCGGCGTCGTTGCGCCGGCGGCGTGGATGCCGAAAATCCAGGCGCACTCCCCACGGGGCAGCTCGGCGTCGTTCACCGGCAAGCGTTTGTCCGCCAACGTCTTGGGTTGGACATACAGACCGTTGACATACCCTGTATGCAAGCTGGGGCTGCGTACCTTGATCCACTGGTCTTGGCCAACCTTGCCGCCAGCATGCACTGCGTCCTCCTGCACCTCTAACACGCTCCGATCCGGTACGTGCCAGATCACATCCGTGTGCAGCCCTGCCCCCCGACGGATGTTCAGCCCCACCTGGCTGTGAACCACCAGATAGGAGATGGCCTCCCCCGGCGTTGGTTCCCGATAGATACCCAGGTACCAGGCGTAGACGTACCCCTCAATCCCGTCTAACGTGCGCACGTGCAACCAACGATCCTGTTGCCCCAGCTTAGCCCGCGTGGTCTCGTCCGGCTCCAACGAGATCACGACCTCGCCGTGATCCAACTGTGTGATGGGGGGACGGGCGGTGGAGGGTTCAGGACGCATATTGAGATACCCCACGTCGGGACTGAGGACCAGCACCTTGAGGCCGTGCTTGGAGACTGGCGTTCCTTCCATCAGGCGCAGGTACCAGGCAGCCACATATCCTTCAGCGCCTGCCGGCGTGCGGATTCGCAACCACTGACCGGTGCGCCCCACTTTGGCCTTCACAGATGGCTCCGACTCCAGAGCTTCCACAATCACGCCGTCATCCAGCCGCCCGATGGGGGGCTGGGCCGTGGAGGGCGTTGGCCGCACATTCAGGTAGCCAATCTCCGGGCTGACGACCTGCACCTGCAAACCGGTAGGGATGGGAACGTCACCGGAGCCTAGTGGTACGGCCCGGATAAGGGGGAGCAAGTCGTCGTTGATCACAGCCGCCGTGAAGACGCTGAAAAAGGATGGGCCGTGCTCGGCCAGCCGATCCAGCCACAACTGGAACTCGGCTGCCCCCATACGGACGGAGCCATGCTCATCGTGGTACGGACCGAGAACCGGGTAGATCGGGGGGGCGTGTCCCCAGCGACGGCACCAATAGACATAATGCCCGTAGGTCCACTCGTCTATTACCTGCCGGGCTTGTTGCTCATGGGGAACTGTGCTGTTGGGAGCGAAGAAAGTCCCGTATGCCATCGGCATCAGTCCCCCCTTGCAAAAGCCATTCATCTGGTCATAGGGTAAGTCCTGGTGGTGAGAGATATTGGGGAACGAACAATTGTACAGTTTGTTTAAGTCTACATGAGCAATTTGCAAGAACTGCCCCAACCGGTCGGCCTGCTCGAAGCGCCGGCTACAGCGCTCCGATTCCGTATCGAATACCATTCCGTCAAAACCGTCTTGGAAAGCCTGCATGGCGACTCTCGCTTCGCCCTGGGGATCGTCCAACAACAACCACATCCATCCAATAGGGATCAATCCGGCGGCCCGAATCCGCGCCGCCACGGCGGCCATACCGCTACGGTATTGTGCTCCGTGGCCAACCTTATATAACACGTGGGTGACGCCCATCGCCGGTGCGATCTCCAACGCGCGTGTCAGTTCCCCTTCCCGATATGCCCAGACACCTTTTCCGTGTAACATCTTGATCTCCTTAAACATCGCTCTCAAACAAAAATGTAGCAGCGGGTGACGAGTTGCTTACCACTCGGCGGTGTAAAACGCCAGGTACTGCACCATATTTGACTCCCACAATCCGTTGGTATGTCGTCCCTGGTGAATCACGAACTGATGGGCGATCCCTCGCGCCATCAAGGCCTGGTGAAGTGATTCCGTGCTCTCTCTGGTCCAGTCCTGATCGCCAGCGTCGAGGTAGATGCGGAGCGTTGCCACGCCGGGCCGGTCGAGCAAATAGAACGGGTCGTAGGCCGGCGGCGCCAGGTTGACGGATAGGGCCGGGCTATGAGCGCCCAGGGCGGCAAACATATCGGCGTGCATCAAGCCGATCTCCAGCGACCAGACGCCGCCCCGTGAGATGCCTCCCAGCGCGCGTCCTTCCCGCTCCGCCTGAGTGCGATAGTGTGCATCTATGTGGGGGATCAGGTCTGCGACGACCTGCCCCTCGAAGGAATGCACGCCGCCGCTGCTACCGACATACGGCTGCTCCCGCCCATAGGGCATCACGATGATGAAGGACGGCAACACCCCCGCCTGGATGCCAACGTCGGCAGCCTCATCGCACCCCAAGTCGTCCCAATGAGCATCGTCGTAGGGCCAACCGTGGAACAAATACAGCACCGGATACCGTCGCTCGGCCTGGCTGGGATGATGATAGCACGGCGGTAGATAAATGCGGTAGGTCTCATCACTGCCGGTCGCCTGGCTGAAATACGTCCACCGTTCTACCTGTCCATAGGTCTCCGTACAGGCCGGCGTCGGTGTCAGGGTCGGTGTGGGGGTAGGGGTGGGGGTGGGAGTATGTGTCGGCGTCGGTGTAGAAGTCGGTGTAAACGTCGCGGTCGGGGTCAGGGTCGGCGGCGGGGCCTCCGGCACTGGCCGGGCGACGCCCCACAAGGCAATGATGCCTGCCAAGCACAATATCCCCCCTATTCGTAAGAGCCACCCCACCCACTGATGCATAACAAACCACGTCCGCCCTCGTTGTCCTACTCTATCCTACCCTTTCAGGCCCAACCGCTGGCGCGTATACGGAATCAGCCCCCCGGCATTCAGGATGCCCAACACGGCCTCCGGGAATGGCGGAAAGGAGAATACCTCCTTGGAAGTACGAATTTCCCCCGCCATCAGGTCTACTTCGATCTCGTCGCCCTTTTCCAGGGCTTCCACCGCCTCTGGACAGGTAATCGCCGGCAGCGCGTTGTTGATACAATTGCGGTAATAGATGCGGGCAAATGATTTAGCGATCACCGCTCCGACCTGCTTGCTGACCAAGCAGACCACTGCTTGTTCCCGGGAACTGCCACATCCAAAGTTCTTACCGGCGACCACAACGTCGCCCGGTTGAACCTGGGATCGAAAGTCAGGGTCCAGGTCCTCCATCGCATGTTCCCCCATCTCCGCCGGATCACTCACGGTGTAGGTGTATTTTCCGGGGAAGATGACGTCCGTGTTGACGTCATCGCCATACTTCCACACTTTTCCTCGAATGGTCATCGTTTTACCTCGGTTTTACCTTGCGCTCTGCTGTGCGTCCTCGAAGGTCCGCTCCTCAAAGGTCATTAGAGGTCATTGGGATGGACAATCTGCCCTGCCACAGCGCTGGCAGCGACGACCAGCGGGCTGGCCAGGTAGATTTCGCTCTCTTTCGTCCCCATCCGCCCTCGGAAATTCCGATTGGCCGTGCTGATGGACACCTCTCCCTCAGCGGGGACTCCCATATGGTTCCCCATACAAGGCCCACATCCGGGGCTTTCGATCATTGCGCCGGCCTCGATGAAGGTGCGTAGATAGCCGGCATCCAGTGCATCACGGTAGACCTCGGTCGAGGCCGGGATGACGATCAATCGCACACCGGGGGCCACCTTACGGCCTTCCAAAACACGGGCGGCCATTGCCAGATCGCTCAATCGTCCGTTGGTACACGTCCCCAGGAAAGCCTGATGGATATGTGTCCCGGCCACCTCTCGCACCGGTGCAACGTTGTCCACGGTATGGGGCTTGGCGACCACCGGCTCGATCTCAGTCGCGTCGTACTCAACGATAGCCGCATATTCGGCATCCGGGTCGGAATAGATCGGTTCGTAGTCCCGCCGGGCGCGTCCCTTCAGCCAGGCAAACGTAACGTCATCGGGCGGAATGTAGCCGTTCTTGGCCCCCATCTCGGCCATCAAATTAGGGATGACCATGCGAGCCTCCATATCGAGGGCCTGAACCGCTTCACCGTACCACTCTACGGATTGGTACAGTCCTCCATCGGCGCCCAGATCGCCGATGACATGCAGGGCCAGGTCTTTGGACGTGACCCCTTCTGGCAATTGCCCGTGGACGAGGATCTTCAAGCTCTCCGGAACCCGCAGCCAGATCAAGCCGGTGGCCATGATGGCGGCCATTTCACTGCGCCCAATCCCGACCGCAAAAGCGCCGAATGCGCCTGCCGTGGGCGTGTGGGAGTCGGAACCGACCACCAGCGCCCCCGGCAGGGCGAACCCCTCTTCGGCGAGCACCTGATGGCAAACTCCGCGCCCCACATCGTAGAAATGCTCAATGCCCTGTTGGGCGACGAACTGCCGGATCTCCTTGTGGTTTTGGGCGTGTTTCGTCGTTGGAGCCGGACAAGCGTGGTCCAACACGATCACGTGGATATCTGGATGCGCCAGGCGGGGGACCCCAATGCGGCGAAAGATGCCCGCAATGGCCGCTGTGTTATCGTGGCTGAGAGCAGCGTCTGGCGTCACCTCGACGATCTGGCCTGGGACTGTTTCTTCCAGGCCGGCTTTATGCGCTAATATTTTTTCAGCGAAGGTGTGTCCCATAGAGACCTCCTGAATGTGGATTCAATGTGAAAATTGCTCCTTATTATCACAGATTCGAAAAGCCCCCAGGTATAAACGCGCGCTTTGGAGATCGAATCATCCCCATGAGGTAGCTTGGCAATTTGCAAGAAGGTGGGCTGGATAGACATTGGTAGCATTATTTTACTGCAAGGAGGTGAGACTGACAAGCTGGTGATTCCCCACAAACGCGAGAGATGTGGCTCGACCAGGCTTTTTTACACCGTAGGTTACTATTCAGGCCGACGGTTGAAACCGCATCTCCCGGTAGCCTTTTGGGGATTGAAACGGGCGGCGTGCAGGACGGCGAGTTCCGACTTTTCCCCCTGCTCGCTCTGGTGGTCCACCAGTAGTCTTGGGTCTTGCGCAGGTCCAACCCCAAGGCCCGTCGCTCCTTCCGTCCACGAATGGAGCACGAATACACGAATCACGAATC
>CAZXVB010000090.1:6360-9238 GCA_964643875.1 uncultured Anaerolineales bacterium
TGCATTCGTGAAGGATTCGAGGCCGGCGGGCAGCGTGGGCCGTCCACGAATGGAGCACGAATACACGAATCACGAATCGCGTGGCGCCCCATTCGTGCATTCGTGAAAAATTCGTGGACGGCCCACCTCCCGATTTGACCTCCCCCCACATCGCGTGCAATACCCCATACGAGCAAACTCACCGATAACAGACCAGACAGGTCTCTGAGACCCGTCTGGTCTGTGCTGCGTTTCCGCTACCCCTTCCGCCGCTACCAGCAGATGATCCTCGAGATCGTCGCGCGGCAGGAGGGCGACCGCAAATTCCACATCGTCGCCCTGCCCGGCTCTGGCAAGACCATCGTCGGGCTGGAACTGATCCGCCGCTTCGGGCGGCTTGCCGTTCTACGGGAAGGGCTGTGTGTGCCCATCATCGGCGGTGACCTGGACCTCATCCATCTGGACGACGAAATGGTCCGGCTGCAGGAATTGCGGGAGACGATTGGCATTGGCGATATCGTCACTTTTCTGGGAGCCAAAGATCAGGACCAACTCCCATATTGCTACTCTGCGGCCGAGATACTGCCCGGCGTCGCAGGGTAGCGCAAAGTGAAGTCCTGGCTACAGTCGTCGTTGTCGTAGTAGGGCGGCCGGCGCTCCAATGACCAACCGTAGTCCGCGCCGCCGGGATGGGGGATGATCTTTCCATACACGCCGGTGCCATAGACCACACTGTCCACGTCCACGCCGGCCGCATCTCGCAAAATCACTTTGTCGCCAGCATCCCCCAGAATGAAGCCGAATCCATCCCAACTATCGGCCGGGAGCATATTGGGGACGGCCAGGTCGTCCCGTCCGGGGTCTATCAAGAACTCGAAATCGGGCTGTAAGAAACCGCTGACTCCCTCGAAATCGGCTGCTTGTTGGGCAATGACCAACACCCCGCCGGCCGCCAACGATGTCTCATCGGGAAAGCGGTACATGCCGGCGCCATACTCCCCGACGCTGGCCGCATCTCCCAGATACCACCCGGAGAGATCGAACGATTGACTGGTTGGGTTGTACAGTTCGACCCATTCACGGTTGCCACTGGTCTGCCCGCCGGGCCGATACATCACTTCGCTGATGACGATGTAGTCTACCGGCGGGGCAGGTGGGGCATAGTCCCGCATCACCAGGGGGAGGAAGACCGGGCGGGCCAGCCACCAATCACTTTCGAAGAGTGAGGCCAGGTAGGCATAGACCGGGTCAGCGCATACCTGTAACGCCATCTCTCGATTGATCTTGCTGGAGCCTTCGCTACCGTTGATTGAGCCGATGTGCGCGCACCCGCCGCTCTCCTCCCTCCACACCAATACCATCTTGTTGTGGATGCCGTAGGCGGTGGGGTCGCCCAGGGCGGCCTCCAGATCGAGGTTTTCCTCGCTCGCTGTTTGGTGGACGTAGGCCACGGTCGCCGTGTTGGCCGTCTGTGCAAAAGGCTCTCCGAAGGTGCCTCCGTTGAGAAGGATGCGCACTCGTGCCCCTCGACGAGCAGCCGCGATGTACGCTTCCAGGCGGACGTTGGGGTCGTCTTGAGGATTGTCACCCCAGTCCACGTACTCATACATCTGTTCGACATAGACAGTGTCCCCCGCTCCCGCCTGCCTCACTAATCCCAACAGGGCATCCGATGATCGAAGCGCTGCCTCCGGGGCGGTGAACAGTTCAAATCCCCACGAACCGTGGGTGGTCAATGGGATCGGGAAGCGCACCGTGCTGGTCACCCAGTCCGGCGTGGTCACGACCGGAGTGTAGGCCGGATCTGGCAATCCGTACGCGCCTACCTGTCCGCCGTCCCAGCGCTGGATGTCGGTATGGTGCTCTGGGTCCAGATCGAGGGCGAACACTTGAGCTGCCCGTGCGACGACCGAGGGTGCGTTGGTGGCCGCGACGACTCCCCGTGAGCCGTAGGTGCCGTTCGACTTGTCGTCGGCCGGCAGGCTACCGTCGGTGAGGTTTTGCGAACCGATCACCAACCACTCGTTATCCACGACGATGAACTTGGCGTGGAGATAATCGTACCGGTTGAAGATATCGCTGGCGGTCTCGTGGACCATGAACCAACACGCTCCGCCGGCCGCCTCGATTTGTTGGCAAGCCCACAGCTCCTGTTGCCATTCCGGGGCCGTGTGGCTGACCATCGCCTGTTGCCCTTCCAGGAGTACCGTTACCTGTATTCCCTCGGCTGCCTTCTGAGCCAGCAGGGCGACAATGGCCGGGTTACGCAATGAGTAGACCTCTACGGAGATGGTGCGTTGGGCTTGCATCAGGGTGTGCGAAACAACTTGGAAGGCATTGTCCGGCGCGATCCCCACGACCACGGTGGCCGCTTCCGTCGCCGTCAGTGGCCAGAAGAGCGGATCGAGGTCCCAGCCAGGATAGAGCACCCGGCGACCGTAGAGCACGTCGCCGGTGTATTGAATCCAGTCGGCCGCTCCATCCGTATCTGTGACCGGCAAACCGGTGGCCTCGTCTGGTATGCGGTAGAGTATCTGCCCTTCGCTTCGTCCGACTCCGTAGGGGCGGACGGCCGCCCCGCTCCAACCGACGATGTCCGTGTTGCCCTCTTCGTAGACCACCGCATCCTGGACTTGCATGTTTTCGTCCCGCAACACTACTTCGTCGCCGCTGTTGCTCAATCCAGATGAAAGCCAGTTGTCCAGTTCGGCGTCCGGCGGGAATCCAAAAGAAAGCGTGAAACCGGTCGCTTCCCGGGCCAGCCAGATGCGAGCCGCCGGGGGAAGGATAACGGAAGGCAAGGCGCGGCAATTCAGACTTCCCCTGATATCCTTGCACAGCTCCCAGCCGGTCAGGTCCGCCGGGGCCAGACTGGCGTTGACCAGTTGCACTGCTTCAT
>CAZXVB010000091.1:0-9231 GCA_964643875.1 uncultured Anaerolineales bacterium
ACAAAAAGATTGGAGCACCGATTCAGAGGTGCAAATATTGTACACTAAAACCACCAATCAGACAAGACTCACTGGCCCACTTCCATCAGAGACTATCCGACGGAAAGTAACCGCGCATCTCTATGTGCGGCGGACGGCATAGGAATACCATCCTACTTGTCGGATAGGCTCTCAATTACCAAGTACGGAGCACCACCGGCAGGTAGATTCGCCATCCCGATTGCTCGATACGTATCCGGTGCGTAGCGGTGACCGCCGGCCCACAATTCTCAGCCTGCAGAGTCAGGGTATACGTCCCCACCGCCCCCCACGCATACGTCACAGCCCCCGTACCTTGCCCCATCATCGGCGATGGAGACCAAGTGTACATGATGGGCGTGGTGGCCGTCACAGGTGTCGTGATGGCATCGAAGGCATACACCTCATCCACGTACCCCCAATCCGGTCCGGAAATCTGCACGCCGCTCAACGGCACACACCAGGGGCGCTGGGCGATGGTGATGGTATGTGTATCGGACACCACTCCACTACAGTTCTCGACAGTTGCCGTCAGGCGATAAACACCGGTCATTGCCCAGGTGTACGTCACCGCCGACGTCCCCTGCCCCTGATCGGGAACCGGCGACCACGTGTAGAGCACGGGCGGCGTCGGGGTGACCGGCGTCAGCCCAACGGTGAACCCATACGCCGTCCCTGTGTAGCCGTGCGTCGGCCCGCTGATGAGGACGCCCTCCAGAGGAACAGGGCAATCGGGCGGCTCGACTGCGGCCGTCGCCGTCGCGACGCCGGTCGCCCCTTCGAGCGAGCCAACCCGCACCACATTGTGCAGCGTCCCCGTATAGCGCCACGAAGTGGTGACCGGGAAGGCCACCGACCATACACCATCTGGCGTCGTGATGGCGGCCGTCCAGGTAAGCACCCCCGTCGGCGTGACCGTGATGGGCAACTCATCGGTGATGACCGCGTGCAGATCGAACTGACCGGTATTGGTAACACGGATCGTGTAAGTCAATGGCGCGCCAGCAGCGACCGACGTCGGCGTGACCGACTTGTGCACCTGCAAGGATACAAACAACTCATCAGCCCCCAAATCCCATCCCCGCCCGACCGGGCGCAGGTCTCCATCCACATCCTCATCCAACCCCGCGTCTACACCCCGGTCGAGAGCTGCGCTCCCACACCCCATATGGTAATCCCTTCCGTTGGGATCCAGGAAGACCGGATCGGCCACCCACTCAGGCCCACTGCGAATATCCCCCTTGTTGACCCCATGGCTGTACCACAGCGTGTAGGAGAGCACAGCATGGCCAAACGTCCCTGCATCCACGCCCACCGTATGGCTGTAAAAGATCGTGTTTGTAAACCAGGCCCTATCATCCACCACCGCCCCGGCCGCCCCATTGCGAGCAAACGTATTGTGACGCAGGAATCCATTGCCCGCTCCAGTGGCCCGCAGACCAGCACCGCCGTTATCGGCCACGACGCTATTATCCAGCCGGTAGTCGCCGTCGCCAAACTCAATCCCATCCCCGCCGTTGTCGTATACCCATGAACGTGCCAGGGTCAGCTCCCCATCAGCGACGCGAATCCCATCGTCGCTCTGGGCGTATACTCGGCAACGGGTGATCTCAACCGAAGCCAGAGCCACCTCTATTCCCGTCGAAGCACCCATCACACTGAATCCGGCCACGGTCACCGTGCCCGGCCCGGTGATGACGATCCCCCGGCTGATACCTGTAGCATCCAGGGTCGTGGTGTACAGATCGGGAGCGTAGTTCCAGGCGGGCAAGGTGGGCGTGTATCCTCCCAGCAGAGAAAGCGACTTGCCGGTCACGGTAACCACAGCGGCAGCACCCGCACCGGTGTAGACCCCCGTGGCGACCAACACCGGGTCGCCGTCCCACGCCCGCTCCACGGCATACGAAAGCGTGGAACACGGATGAGCCGGGTCGAGACAACTGTTGCCCACGTCATCGCCGGTCGAAGCGACGTAACGCGAACCGGGGCGATCCAATACGGTGGTCGTCACCACGCCGGTTGCATCTCCGTTGACCCACGCCACGTTGGTGATGATCGCGCCGGGAGCCAACCACCAGGCCACCCGGGCCGTGAACGTCACCCGCGTCATCTCACCGGCGACCGCCGTTCCGTTCCACATCACGCTGCACGGCGATTGCCAATACGTACCGCTCCCGTTGGGGACCTCTAACCTGCCATCATCACACAAGAGGGCCGGATGGAGCATATCCGTAAGTGAGACAGGTTGCTCCACATCCCCCACGTTGGAAATCAACACCGTGTACGTGATGACGGCCCCCGGCTTCGCCGTGGACGTCACAACCTTGAACAGCGACACACCCTGCTCATACGCGCCGATGTCGTACCCGCTGCGCAACGGACGGCGGTTGCCAAGACGGTCGTTCCCCACCCCGGTATGCGGATCGCCGGCGTCCACACATGGCGACCCACGCTGTAGCCGGAAGTCACCGCTCGCCTCGGCCACGAAGAGCGGCGCGGCCGAGATGCTCCCCTGCGTCCCGGTGATCCCGCCACCATAATCGCCCCCCTCGTTACCCCACACGTCATTGTACGCCAGCGCTGGAATTCCTCCTTGGCGGAACAAGCCATCACTGTTCTCCACTACGATGGTATTGCTGATCACCGGGTAACCGCTGGCAACGAAAATACCACCACCGCCAAAAGCGGTGTTGCTGTAAAGCGTGTTATTCCAAACAGTAGGCGCGCCGATGAACGGAGAAGCCAGGTAAATGCCTCCACCGTATTGACCGGCGGCATTGGTGTACACCACATTGTTCCAGATCTGTGGGCTGCCATCGGCCACGTACACGCCGGCCCCATCCTCGGCTACATTGGCATAGATGGTATTCTGCTCCAGGCGTGAGTCGCCAGCAGCCACGTAGACACCGCCACCCTGTCCATCCGTCCCGCTCGCCGTGTTATCGTGGATCCAGTTGTCGCGCAAGGTTGGTTCTGCATTAGCTGCCACATACACCCCGGCCCCAGCACCCTCCACGGCCCCACCGGTGAGATGGAACCCGGCAACCGTCGGCGACACGCCCTTGGCCACGTAGATCACCCGCCCTTGCCCACCTGCATCTAACACGGTAAGATGGGCAACCGGGTTGGCAATATCCCATGCATCCAATGCATAGCCGCCCTGGAGGATCACCGACCGATCCAGGTAGACCACCTGGGTATACGGCTCATCTGCGATCACCACAGTGATGAGGGCATCATACGTACCCTCGGCAACCCGGATTTCATCCTCTGGAACGGCCTCATCCACGGCGTGCTGGATAGTGGCACACGGGCCATACTCCAGCGGGCGGGTACAGTTGTTATTTCCATCGGACCCGTTCGTCGCCACATACCGGGTGCCGGAGACCGCATTCACCGCTGTAAAGTCGAGAGCTACCGTCTGCTGATCGAGGAACGTAGCGATCACCTCAGTCTGCTCCGTCTCGCTTTGCGAAGCATGGGCCGGCAATTGGACCCGTGCCACGATACCGGGGAACGCCTCTCCGGCGGCCAATAGGCCAATATGTGTGGGAGACACAACGGCATAGCCAAACGCGCTGTGTGTCGTCAGGTCGAAAGACTCGGTGTAATTGCCAGTGTTGGTCAACACGTGGGTATACGTCACATAACCGTTCGGATCGGCCGCCCCGAAGCCATCAGGGGCGATCATCGCACCGGGGACGTAGACCACCGTCATATCATCACGGGCATTCCCGTAAATGATGTCGCTGATGGCAGAAGTGGCGGTGATGAGCAGTGAACCGACTGTATCGCTCAAGACCCACGGCACCGAGACCACCGCCGTCACAGACACCGTTGTGTTCGGTGGCAGATCGCTCACCGCAAGCGGTGTGACCGCAGCCCCCCATCCGGGCGGCACTTCCCACGTCAACGTGTAACTGTCTGTATAGACCCCATCATTGGTCAATTGATGGGGGAACGTGACCACCGTCATCGGCTGTACATAGAGCTCGTGATCCGGTGCGAGGGAGACATGCGGCCGACGCACCAGAATGGTATCGGTCACCTCTTCATCGTCTATACAATGCTCTAACGTCTGCGCTGAAATCATCACATAGCCGACCTCATTGACATCCTCTAGCGGAATCTCCAGCCGCACCTGTACGGTGATGACATCACCCGGTTGCATCGCCTGCGAAGAAGGAAAAACCTTCGTTTTCCAACCCGATTGCGCTTGAGCGGAGAACTTAACCGATCCGGCCCAATCGCCAGTATACGTGGCGATATGCGTATAGGTAATCACCTGTTCCAGGAAAACCGTCTGTGTAACCGGTGGGCTGAGTTCGATATCCACCTCGCAATGGATACAATTTATGAAGAAGTCCCCATCAGAGACGGTGGTATCCGCCTGGGATGTCGCTGTAAGGTAGACCGTATCCTGGACGGCCGTCGTGCCGGTGACCCACATATAGACCCAAACATCCATCGTCCCACCGGAGGCGAGCGTCAACGTCAGTTCACGAGAATCCCCAGGCTGCCACCCAGCTCCCCCCATGAAGCTGGGAGCCGACAGACTGGTCGTCAACACCAGGCCACGGTCACTGTGGGGGATCAAGGTAAACGTATCGGCCCAATTGCCCTGATTCTTTACGCTGAAGCCAACAGACCACTCGCAAGGCAGTTCCTCCGGCGGAAAGCACCATCCCATCGCAGATGGAGCAAAGCCACTCACGGCAACGTCCACGACCCGCTCCACCGTCGTCGAATTAACCACCGTATCGTACACCTGCGGGTCAAGGGACGACGTGACCGTCACGATCTCTGTATCTACTGTGCCGCTGAACGCCCCGGCGGGAACGCGCACCGTCACCGGCACCGTCTGCGTGATGCCAGGGCCAAGGGCTATCGGGCTGGCGACGCTGACTTCCCAATGCATCGCGCTGGCCGCTTCCAACGTGAACGTATCAGTATAATTGGTCCCATTGTTCAATGTGTGAGTGTAGTGGACGTACTCACCGGGCTTTCCGCTTCCCTGTCGGTTGGGTTCCAAAGCCACCCCTGGCCGGACGTTGACATAAGTCGTATCGGTGACCACATCGAAGATCAGCGATGTCAGTCGGGACACAGCCGTGATCAGTTTAGTGTCGGCCAGCACCTCATCCGTCGCCATTGGCGGGACCGTGATTGTCACTCCAACCGTCACACTCATCCCGCTCGTCAACGTCACAGATGAGGGCAAGACCACCGTCAGGGTATCATCGCCTCCCCACAGGAAATCGAACGTACTGGTGTAATTGACGCCGTTGATCAACGTGTGAGTGTAGAATACCTTTACCAGGCTGCCGGGGTCCGAATCCACCAGCGCCATCCGGCTTGGGGTGAAGACCACGGTCGTGGTCAGTCCTACCATCGTGGTATCCACCGCTGTATCGAACGCCGCCGGGTTGAAACGCGAGGTGGCCGTGATCACCCCCACATCTACCGTGCCGCTGAACACGCCATCCGGGATTGTCACACTCACCGGCACCATAACCGAGACATCCGGCTCCACCGTCACCACAGCCGTCGGAGTGATCGGCCATCCTTGGGCACTGTAAGCAGAGAGAATGAACGAATCCGTGCGGTTACCTGTATTCGTCAACGTGTGCGTATACATAACGAAGCCGTTGGGATATCCGCGACCAAAGCGGTCCGGCTCCAACACCACCCACGGATAGAAGAACTCGTCAGCCCCGATATCCGGTGGAGGAGTCAATCCTACCCCCATAGGCCGCTGCTCCCAGACATCGTAATCTTCCTCCAGGGAGGTGACATCGCCTGCGTCGCGGCACGGGGAAGTGGATTGAATGTGGAGATCGCCATTGGCCGGGTCCACGAATAAGGGGTCCTGATCAATATTTCCATCTATAGCCGCACAGTTCGCCCCCCCCGCGCAGCCTCCCCCCACGTTCTGCCAGATATCCGAGGTATACAGAGTGACATTGCCGTACACTCCACCGCCCTCCTGGGCATCGTTCTGCGCCAAAATCAGATTCTTGAACGTGGCCAGACTGTCCGCTACGTAAAGCCCCCCACCTAGAACGGCAGTATTGGAATAGAACGTGTTGTGCCACACTCGCCCGCCGCCACCGGCAACGTACATTCCTCCACCGTCCGTAACCGCTTCATTTTCATACACAAAGTTGTTCCAGATCGTCGGGTTGCCGAATCCCACCGCCAGACCGCCACCGCGATTGGCCCGATTGCCGGTGATCCGGTTCCGCTCGATGGTGGGAGCGCCCTGCTCCACGTAGATGGCTCCTCCTGCGCCGTCCGTCAATCCCCCCTGGAGCGTGAACCCCTCTACCGTCGGGCTGCCGAAAATCTTGAAGACCCGCCCCTGGTTCTGAGCGTCCACCACCGAAGGGGTTGCCTCCGGATCGAAGTGCCACTCGTTCGCCGGGTCATGGCCACCCCGCAGGGTGATGTTCTTGTTCAGTACAATGTTGTGCTCATAGTAAGTCCCGGCGGCCACCTTGACCGTATCCTCCTGAGTGGCCTGCCCAATGGCGTAGGCCATCGTACGGCATGGCGAATCGGCAACCAGGCAGTTGTTAAGCGTATCGTCACCCCCAGAAGCAACGAACCGATCACCAGGGACATGGTTGACTTCGACGGTATCTACAATCGTCGTCCCAACGCCGCTATCGGAGCTGTTCGCCGTCAACACGATGCGCTCAACCAGGCCCCCCGGCGCAGTGGCCGGCACCTCGACCCGCACCCAGAGTGTCGCCTGGGCATGCGGCCCTAAGTTTACGATCTGAGTTGGCGAGACGGTCGTCCACCCCCAGGTACTGCTCAGAGTCAGGCTGAATGAATCGGCTCCGTTGCCGGTATTGATCAGCGTGTGCACATAGGTGAACACTGCACCGGGATTGACGTGGGTATCGTAGGTCGGCTCAATGTGCACGCCGGGATTGCGGGCCACCAACGTGGTGTCGCTGACCACGTCGTGGACCCAGCCGTTCCACCCCGATGTAGCGGTGAGAGTGACCACCGCCCAGGTGCCGCTGATGGAGTCGGTCGGCACGGTCAAGGCGACCGGGATCGCCGTTGCCTCCCCCGCCGACAACGTCACCCGGTCGGGATAATCCACCGCCCAACCGATGCCGCCGCTGTACGTCAGCGTATGGGTCAAGATGTAGGTATCGGTCACGCTCCCTGTATTGGTCAGATAGTGAGTATATTCCGTCACTTCCCCCAGGAGACCGTACCCCTCCAGATGGGACGGCGTAAAGCGCAAGTCTGGGTAACGGCTCCGCTCATCCGCCCCCAGGTCCGGGCCGCTATCCTGCCCCCGGAGATCCCCCTCCAGGTCCATCCCCACCCCTACCCAGGCTCCGCGATGGAGACATGGCGACTCCATCCCCAGGTAATAGTCGCCCTCAAATCGCGGGTCCGCCGAGAGGCTATGGGTTCCCGTAAAGACATTCGCACCGGGATGGCTCCCCGCCACATTGCCCCACACATCATCGTAGTCGAGCGTGGGTGTGCTGCCGGATTCAGCAAACAATCCTCCTCCATTGGTGGCCGTATTGCTGACGAGGATCGAATTGTAGACCGTCGGACGGCCGGCGAAGAAATACACCCCTCCACCGGTGAGGGCCGAATTGCTGACCACGGTCACGTGCAGCAAAGATGGATTGCCCCCCCTGGAGGAGAATCCACCGCCACTGACATCAGCCCGGTTGTCGAAGAAGATCAAGTTGCGAAGCGTCGGACTGAGAGGTTGTTCCACCCGCATACCGCCCCCTACGGTTGCATATCCCCCCCGGATGACAAACCGCTCGACGGTCACCGTCGCCGTGGGCGTACCCACGTCTATGGTGAGTACCCGGCCTTGATGGAGCGCGTTGAGCGTCGTCGCCGTCGTGGGCGAGATCCAGTTGGCAATGGTATAGCCGCCGCGCAGCGCCAATGGCCCATCAATCGTGACTCGGCCGCGGTCGCCCACGCAATCGCCGGCCACCAACACATCCTCACCACTGACGACGGCCGTGTTCACCGCCGTCTGCACAGAGGTGTAGACCTGCCCCCCGCCGGAAAGACGGGCAAAACACGTGCCGGTATAATACTCGTGAGCCCCGATATCGCCCCGAGCGCCGAAGGGTCGGGCGTACCCATCGAAGTCGTAGGGCGGGTAATTGACCGGATCGGCCGCATCCCGACAGGGCGAGCCGGCCTGCAAGCGAAAGTCGCCGCCGGCCGCATCCACGAACAATGGATCCTGTGAAAACGATCCGCTGCCGGGAGACGCGTTGACATAGTCCACATCATTGTCCCATACATCGCAATACGTGGATGGTGTACCAACTATACCTCCACCGACATTGTCCACCACGATATTGTTGCGGACGGTAGCACTCCCATCCTGGCGATAGATACCGCCCCCACAACTCGGGTCGGCCTGGTTATCGTAGATCACGTTGTTTTCAACCAGAATAGAACCACCTTGGTGTTGAAAATTGATGCCTCCGCCGTAATCATCCGACGTATTGCCGTAGATCACATTATTTCGCACAGTCAAATTACTACCATTGCCGCTCCGCAGGAAAAGCCCCCCGCCACGCCGCGTGACAGTGTTCCCGTACACTAAGTTCTGCTCCACTGTGATGACCTGCCCCGCGCCGCTTGCCCACACATACATCCCGCCTCCCTTGGGGTCCCTATCCACCTTGGAAGCTGCATTGTCGTGCACCCGATTGCCCCGCACCGTCACATCGCCCCCGGAAAGATAGATCCCGCCGCCGCCGTTATCCGACCCGTCGCCCGTCCATTCCCGGTTCCCATAGATATCATTGTCCTCGATCGTAACCTGCCCGCCAGCGACAAGAATCCCTCCGCCACAGGTCTGCTGAGTAGAAGTCACCACGTTGCTGTAGATATCGTTCTCCACAATTTCGACGATCCCGTCGTCCACCTGGATTCCTCCGCCAGTGCGACTCGTATTGCTGTAGATCTCGTTGCCCTGAACGCGCACCGTCTGGCCTCCGCCGCCATTGACAGCGATTCCGCCGCCGCCCCCAGCCGTACCCACTGCGTTGTGATGAATCAGATTGTTCTCGATCTCCTGATCCCCCCCACCGTTAGCAACATAAATTCCACCACCACGGCCGTTTCCCAGAACCGCATTGCCGTAAATCTCGTTGCCGGTGACAACCTGTGAACTATTGCCGACGATGTATACCCCAC
>CAZXVB010000092.1:0-9078 GCA_964643875.1 uncultured Anaerolineales bacterium
AAGATGAGTGGAGAGTTATTGATGACAGGGAGTTGTTTGGCAATTGGGGGCTTGGTCGTGATCGTGGGGTTGCTGCTGCGCAGCATTCGGCTGTTGTACCAGTACGAGCGGGGAGTTGTGTTCACGTTGGGGAAGTACACTAGCACCCGTGGCCCCGGCCTGACGATAATCTGGCCCTGGCAGACGATGCGTAAGGTGGACCTGCGGATCAAGACAGCCGACATCCCCCGCCAGGAAGTGATGACCAAGGACAACATCCCCATGCTGGTCAATGCGGTCGTTTATTTCAAGGTGGTTCATCCTGAGGATGCAATCATCAAAATCGAGGACTATGTCTTCGCCGTGCGGCAGTATACCCAGGCGGCCCTGCGGGACGTGATCGGCAACAGCGAGATGGACTTCGTGTTGACCGAGCGGGAGCGGATCGCCCAGAGCATTAAGGAAATCGTGGATAGCGAGACCAGTGGGTGGGGTGTAGATGTCGAGTCCATCAAAATTCAGGAAGTCGAGTTGCCGGCCGAAATGAAGCGGGCGATGGCTAAGCAGGCCGAGGCCGAGCGCGAGCGCCGGGCGATGATCATCGCTTCCCAGGGTGAGCTTTCCGCCTCGGAGAACTTGCAACGGGCGGCTGCGATCCTGGCCACCAATCCGGCCGCGCTCCATCTGCGCACTCTCCAGACGATCCGTGACATCGCGGCTGATCCTTCCGAAAAGCTGGTGCTCTTCATCCCCTCCAATCTGGGGCAGACCCTCAGCACGCTGATAGGTGGCGCAGTTGAAGTTGAGCAGAAGGAATAAGCCGTGGGTATCCTGGACGAGAAAGTACGGTATTTGCAGATCGCCTTCAATTACGATCTGCACCTGGTGCGGCGCATTCTGCCTACCATCCCCTCCAGCAACCGCATTCTGATCGAAGCCGGCACGCCATTCATCAAGCGGCATGGGGTCGCCGGGATTGTGGCCATGCGCCGCGTCTGGAAGGGGCACATCGTTGCCGATCTCAAGACGGTGGACGGGGCATTGGGCGAGGTGGATATGGTGTGTCAAGCTGGGGCCACGGCGGTCACCGCGATGGGGAGTTCTCCGTCGGAAGCCTTGGACCTGTTCATTGCCCGCTGTGCCCAACTAGGTATGGTTTCAATGGTGGATATGATGGGTGTGCAGGCCCCCTTGAAGGTATTGAGGCGACTGAAAGGCCCGCCGGATGTGATCGTATTACACCGAGGGCGGGACGAGGAGAACACGCGTGGTAAGGTGATCCAGTATCGGCACGTCAATCGGGTGAAGAATAAATTCGATGTGCTGATTTCGGCTGCCGGCGGGGTGGACTTGAGGGAAGCTCGCAGTGCGATCTTCAACGGGGCAAACATCGTCGTTGCTAACCTGGTGCAACCAGGCGATCCCTGGGTGGGGATCTCCACCAATGATGACGTGGGGGCCATCGCTAAACAATTCCTGACGACCATCGAGTGAGCAGTCGGTCTTCCATTCTGTTGCTATGATCTGGAGCTGAGTCTATCCATACGTCACCGATGCAGGGCGGGGGGAAGAAAATCGTATGTCCCGTGTGTTGTTGTTGAATGCCAGCTATGAGCCCTTGTTGGTGATTACCCACCGACGGGCGCTTTCTCTGATCGTGCGAGGGCGTGTTGATCCGGCCTGCGACGAGACTCTGGAGATTCGCGGGGCCTCTCGCGTCGTCCATATCCCGACGGTTCTCCGTTTGCGGCGCTACGTGAATGTGCCCAGTCGTGACCGCCGATGGACCCGGCGGGGTGTGCTGGAGCGAGATAAATACACATGCGCCTACTGTGGCGCTAAGCCCGGAGACCGCTATCGAGGGCGAATCCTGACGCGACAGGATATGACGGTGGACCATATTATCCCGGTCAGCCGGGGAGGGAAGAACACGTGGAGCAATACAGTATGCGCCTGTTTCGCTTGTAACCATCGCAAGGGGGGGCGGACGCCCAATGAGGCGAGTATGCGCCTGTTGTGGGAGCCTAAGACCCCACGGGTGACGTATTTAGTAGCCTCCGGTGATGTGCCGGCCGCCTGGCGCATCTATCTGCGTGTTTCATAGGATGGGGGAGATTCCTGCCCAATGTGGTGGGTAGTGATGAAATGAACTTGTACCGATCCTGGCGCATGTATCCGCTGACGTACCGCGCCCGTGAGATGGCCCAGGTCGCTCGTTGGATCGCAGCCGGACAGAGTGGTTCCGTGATCGGGTTGGCTGGTGCCGGTAAGTCGAACTTCCTGGGGTTCTTGTGCCATCATCCGCAGGCATTGGCGCAGGCATTGGCACCTTACCTGGCGGGGGAGGAAATTCCGGTCGTCCCCATCCCTGTGGATTTGAACGATTTGCCCGCCCGCTCGCTGGATGTTTTCTATCGCCTGATTCTGCGTTCGTTCTATGAGGTGCGAGAGCGGTTTGCGCCCCCTCTGCAAGCAGTGGTGACCCAGCTTTTCCTGGAGAACCGTGGCGTGCGTGATCCCTTCCTGGCGCAGACGGCACTGCGGGAGCTATTCTTCCAGCTTAGGAACCGGCCGGTACGGACCGTGCTGGTGATGGACCGCTTCGACCGCTTCGGTCGGAGTGCCCCGACGCGCATTCTGGATACGTTGCGGGGCCTGCGGGACAGCTTCAAGGACACCCTGGTCTACCTGGTCGGTATGCGGCAGGAGATGACGTATCTGTTCGCCCCGGATGCCCTGGGGGAAATGTACGAGGTGCTGGACACGCACATCTGTTGGGTGGGGCCGATGGCTGACGAGGATGCCCGTCGCTTGGTCGCTGAGGAGACGCGGACAGCGGACCCGCCGCCTGATCCCTCCGAGGTGGCGGCCCTGTTGACCCTGACCGGTGGCTATCCCGCACTGCTCAAGGCGGCCTGTCATTGGTGGATGTCCTTCTCTCCCTCCGACTCCCATCGGCCGCCAGTGGGCCGTTGGCAAGAGGCGTTGTTACAGGAGCGGGCTACCATATCCCGACTGGAAGAGATGTGGGCTGGCTTGACCCAGGAAGAGCGGCAGGTGTTGATCGAGTTGCGCCGACGAGAACAGCCGCACCGCGCCTCTGCGGTAATGGGAATCAGAAAGCTGGAGGCCAAGGGAATCTGTCGTCCAGCGCCAGGTGGGTGTGGGTGGGCGATATTCAGTCCTTTGTTGGCCGGTTATATCGCCGGGGCCGATCTACAGGGGTGGGGTCGGATCCGGTTTGATGAGGCGACTGATGCCTTGTACCAGGGAACGGAACGATTGAAGAACCTTTCGCCGCTGGAGCGGTCGGTGTTGGAGTTCCTGGTGCGTCACCCATACGTGCGTCACACTAAGACGGACCTCATCGTGGGCGCTTGGCCGGACGAGTTGCGCCGTCAGGGCGTCAGCGATGATAGCCTCTATCAGGTCATTCGCGAGCTGCGCAAGAAGAT
This sequence comes from uncultured Anaerolineales bacterium, assembly GCA_964643875.1. Lineage (GTDB taxonomy): Bacteria > Chloroflexota > Anaerolineae > B4-G1 > B4-G1 > CAZXVB01. The sequence continues at coordinate 3,435 of CAZXVB010000092.1, forward strand.
CGAGCCAAGTCCGGCCCACCCCTCTTACATCGTGACCTGGCGTGGCCGGCCGGAGGGAGGGTATCGTTTCTTCCCGGAAGGGCGTCCGGAGTAGGTGCCTCTGTTGTTGCTGTCTCCATCCCCATAGTTAGCTGTGTCGTCCGTTCTACGAAAGGGCCACGAGGGGATACCGCATGGACAATCGCCCAGTGCAGATCGAGAATCCTCGTCACATTCCTTTGTCGGCGATGGTGGAAGCTGTCCTCCGGCGGGTCTTCTCGGCATACAGCCGGTTGATCGTCGCGGCCGAGCTAGGGAGCGGCTTCAGCGGTAGCCGGGTGTTCCTGGTCCACCCCATCTCCACTGGACAGGCGCCGGAATTGCCCGTGGTGGTCAAAGTAGCCCCTGTGCACCTCGTTGAACAGGAGTACCATGCCTACCAGACGTACATCCGCAACAAGTTGTCCGGTGCAGCCGAGATCCACACCGGGCCAATTCGCCTGTCAGATAGTTCTTTGGCCGGCTTGTGTTATCAGTTGGTGGGGAGCGGCATCTTCGAGGTGCAGAGTCTTTTCCAGTTTTGCCGGCAGGCCGGTGTCCGAGACGTGTGGGAGGTTTTGGAGCGGCGGCTTTTCAAGCGTCTGATGCCCCTGTGGCAATTCAACTATGCCCTGCCCCAGTTTACCTATCGCGCCGGCTACGACCGTCTACTGCCCGTCAATTGGATCATTGCCCCGCTTCCGCCCGCCAGTGGTGATGCATTGGGAGGCAAGCGTATACATGCCCTTTCTCCCAATAATTGGGCCGACGTGTCGCTCCAACGGGGGGACGCCGTCCAACTGGAGGGGTTCGTGGTCACTGAAGTTGACCCGGTGGGGGCGACTGTGACGCTCGACCTGCCCGTTTCCCCCGACACTATGCCTGCTCCTTCCTGTCGCGTGCGCTTGCACCCCGTTGAGCGGAGCGATGTGTTTCGGGTGAACGAGGCCCCGCCATCGCTCCGGGGAGTGGTCACGGCCACCCGCGCCGACCTGCTCCGCTCTGCCGTCCGGCGGGCGTGGGAAAAGGGCGGGATGAGCGCCGAGTGGAATAGTGCCAGACTTCTATGGCCGGATGCCAGGGATGTGACCCTGCCCAATCCACTTTCGGCCTGGCCGGACGTGTTGTGCGAGACCGGGCGCGTGCGGATCGCTACCGTTCATGGCGACCTGAATATGGAGAATGTCCTGGTCACATTGGATACCGGCGATGTCCGGCTGATTGATTTCACGATGACTCGCCAGGATCACGTGTTGCACGACCTGCTCCGCCTGGAAACCGGCGTTGTGACTTGGTTGTTGCCGAATTTTCTGGCAGAGGCCGGTCTGCCTCCCTGGACGATTCACCGGTGGTACACCCAACTGCATGATCTGGATTACGCGGGGTTGGGACAGCTCTCGCCGGGATTGCGGAAGACGTTCATCATACTGAGCAGCATTCGTCAGGCTGCCCAGAGTCTGTTGGCGAATCCGGATGACTGGGGGGAGTATTATCGTGGATTGGCGCTCTATCTGGTGGGCAGCCTCAAATTCGTCAACCTGGGCGAGTCACCTGTGGCCCCGTTGCCCAGACAGGTCGCCCTGTGGGGCGCGGCATCGGCCCTCCATCTGGTGAACGCTCCCAAGCCGACTGCTGTTCATTGGTCCCCCTCTTCGACTCGGCAAAAAGCTGCTTCTGCCGTTGTACACGATGCGAGCGACTACTCGTTGGACTACGGTGACTACAACGGCGCGGGTGCTCAACAGGCATCCTGGCCCCCGTTCGTCGCCGGCCCGCCCGTTCTCCATCCCCGCCAATTCTTTGGGCGTCGGCGGGAACTGAAGCGTCTGTTCAGTCTGTGGAAGCGCCCTCCGTTGCAGAACGCGGCGATCATCGGTCCCCGTCGGAGCGGCAAGACCTCCCTACTGTTCTATCTCCAACGGATCACGACGACGCCCGCCGATGAGTTACGTCCCGGTCAGCGCGCCGACTGGTTGCCCGATCCGGTTTGCTATCGGTGGGCTTTTGTGGATTTCCAGGACGTCCGTATGCGGAACCGGGAGACGTTGCTGGGACATCTTCTGGCTGCTATGGGACTGGCGATGTTTTCCGGCGGATGTGCTCTCGATGATTTCATGGACATCGTGAGCCGGGAACTGCACACACCGACTATCGTCTTGTTGGACGAGATCGGGGTGGCGTTGGAGCGTTACCCGGAGTTGGACATAGCATTCTGGGAGAGTTTACGTTCCCTGGCGACCAACTACACTGGCGGGCGGCTGGCATTCGTATTGGCCTCTCACGAGTCTCCGGAGCGTCTGGCTCACCAGAGCGGGGTTGGATCGCCGTTCTTCAACATCTTCGGCTATACAACCACGCTGGGGCCGTTGACGGAGCCGGAAGCACGCGAGTTGATCGCTAGCGCTCCACTTCCCTTCCCTGCGCCCGACGTGGAATGGATTCTCGTCCAGAGTGGACGGTGGCCCTTGTTGTTGCAGATACTGTGTCGGGAGCGGCTTTTGGCGTTGGAGGAAGGGGAAGCCGGAGACGATTGGCGGAGCGAGGCCCTGCGCCAGACGGCCCCTTTTCGATCCTTGTTGCAGTTTGGAGGTGAATGAACGCACACAGTGTTTTTTCTCTGTCCGCCCCCAACTCGTCGGACCCGGCCGGCACGCCGGCGCTTTCCACCAATCCGTTGCTGGCCGCCGTCCAGGTGTTGATGTGGCTATCCTTCTCCCCTCGGAGCTGGCGACGGTACGTTGCCGCCATCCGACCGTCACTGCGCCCGGAGTTCTGCCTGGCCGAGCTGTGCAGCAATCATCTGCGCAGCTCGGCCCTGCGGCGGTTGATGATCGCCATCTACGGCGTCTACCCCTTGTTGGTGGGCGCGTTGACCGGACTGGTGTTGTGGGCAGCGGGGGAGCCTATTGAGGAAAGCCTCTCTGACGTGGGCGCCAGTATCGGGGTCTGCTTGGGTATCAGCCTGGGGATCGGGGCGGCCGGGCCGGTCGTCGCCGGTATCGTGAGCGGGATCGTCCTGGGGTTGGCCATGGGGGTCGCGCGGGAGGTACTCTTCGGGTTGGTGTTGGCGTTGATGGTTACCATCGGCGTCGGGACGGCCAGCGCGCTGACCAGCCACGTGGCCGACGGTGACCCGTCCCAGTCCATCTCTCGCGAGATCGGCGGTGTGATGATCAGCATCCTGTTGCTGGGCGTGGCTGCTGCGTTGGCGATCCTGCTGCTGGGCAATGTGCCGGTCGGTGTGGTCGGTTGCGTCGCCTTCGGGCTGGCGACCGGATGGCGCACCCGGAGTTGGAAACGGGGTATCGTCATCGGCCTGCTCGTCGGCGTCGGAGGTGGGTTGGCCCTCGATGCTGTCACCATCGTCTCGCCTGGTGTGGTGTCCGGCCTGGCCCTGGGGTTAGGTGGTGGCCTGCTGGGGGCGGTCTTGTTCGTTGTGCCGTATGCTCTGGCCGAACGGATCGCCGGCACTAAGGCCGGTGCCATCGCCGGTGCTGCCGGTCTGGGAGGACTGGGCGGGGTGGGTTTCCTGGCTTCTGTGACGGCGTTCACCATTTCGCTGGATTGGATCGTCCCTCTGGCGACTTTGTTGTTGATCGGTACGCTGTTGGGCCTGACCATTACCTGGTGGATGCCGATGTTGCTCTATCCGTTTCAGGCTTCGTGGAACTTTCTCATTTACCGCTTCGAAGAACAGCGTTCACCCCGGCGTTCATCCCTCTGGCGGTATCATTCGGCCTATTGGGATGAGTTTCAGTACTTGCGCCTGCCCGGCCTGGACGCCTATCTGGTTCTGTTGATGGAACGCCGACCGACGGAAGGGCAAGTAGCGATGGAGCGTGTGAGCAGTGGACATCAGCGGTGGGCAGCTCAGGCGGCACAGATCGAGATAGACGCCCGCTACCTGGCCAGATGCGAGACGGTGGAGGAGATCGCCGCTGCCCATCGTTCCATCGGAGCCGGCGATCTGACCGGCCCGGCCAGTGCACTCTTGCGCTCGTTTCACCGCATCAGCCGGGATGTGGCGGCGGCCCTCCAGCAGACGAGCAGCTATCATCGTCGCTGGACCCTCAGTGGCCTCGAAGATCGCTTGGATGGGCTATTGCGCGAGCTGACGCGTAGCGATGAACCCTACGCCGTCCGTTTCCGGCCTATTGCTGCCCATTGGCGGCAGGTCATCGCCCGACGGGTGGCCGACCTGGCCTCGGCCGTCGAATCTCGGCAGGAGATTGACAACCCTTACGTGATCGGGGTGCCTCTCACCGAGCGACAGGAGATCTTCGTCGGTCGCACCGACATCAGCTTGCGTATCGAGCAACTGCTCCTCGACCGCCGCCGCCCGCCGTTGCTGCTCTATGGACAGCGCCGGATGGGGAAGACGTCGTTGCTCACGAACCTGGGCCGTCTGCTGCCGACCACCATCGTGCCGCTCTTTGTAGACCTTCAAGGGCCGGTCACACAGGCTAGCGACCACGTCGGATTCCTCTACAACCTGGGCCGGGGGATGATACGCTCGGCCGCCAGCCAACGTGATATCGCCCTCCCGCCCCTTTCCCACGAGACGCTGGCCGAAGATCCCTTCACCCGCTTCGACGAATGGCTGGACCGGGTGGAGGCCGTGTTGGGGGAGGCGGCCAGCGTGTTGTTGGCCCTGGACGAGTTCGAGGTGCTGGACGAAGCACTGCATACGGGGCGCTTCGATGAGCGTCTGATCCTGGGGATGTTGCGGCATCTGATCCAGCACCGGTTGCGGTTCAAGATCCTCCTCTCCGGTTCGCACACGCCCGACGAGCTGCGGCACTGGGCTTCTTATCTGGTCAATGTGCAGGTGATTCACATCGGTTATCTGCGGGAAGAAGAGGCCCGGCAATTGATCGAGCGGCCGGTGGAGGGGTTTGCGTTGCGCTATGAACCGGAGGCCACCCAACGGGTTCTGGCTCTCACACGGAGGCATCCGGCCCTGGTGCAGCTTTTATGTTCGGAGATCGTTGCGCTGAAGAATGAACAGCCGGCGGCCGTCCGGCGTCTGGCTCGGGTCACTGACGTCGAGGCGGCGCTCCCCGAAGCGTTGTCCCATGGCAGTTTTTTCTTTACAGACATCGAGCAGAACCAGGTGGATGGCGACGGGTTGGCCCTGCTGCGGTTCATCGCCAGGCAGGGAGAAGGGGCTGTGGTCCCCCGCGACTTGTTGATACGCTCACTTCCCGAAATGGGACTTACCCCCCCGCAATTGGAAGCTTCCATTGCAGCCGTGATGAAGCGGGAGTTGCTGGAGGAGGCCGGGGCGGGGCTGCGGTTCCAGGTCGAACTTATCCGGCGCTGGTTTGCGCGTTAGGCCACATCTCATTCCAGAAATGGCCGGGCTTCGGTCGGAGACCTTGCCCAACGGATGGGGGAGACCCCTCGGTTCGGCAAGGTCTCTGACCGCAGCCGGAAATGGGTAGCCGGGGGCATTGCCCTCGGCTACCCTTCTAAAATTCAGAAGGTTTCCGTGTAAGGAATACCCACCGCGCCCCTGGCAGTGTCAACCAGGAACGGATTTGTGCGTTGCTGGAGTTAGAATCTATCCGAAAAGTTACTATTCAGGCCTTCACTACCCGACATATTGATCGGTAACCCTCCCGCA
>CAZXVB010000093.1:0-9037 GCA_964643875.1 uncultured Anaerolineales bacterium
TGGGGCCATATTCTGGGTGCTCTGCGGGGGCCGCCAATTGGCCCTTCTTGAATTACCTCAATTGTTGAGAGACACTACCAAACAAAAGAGAGAGGAAGATGGTGAAAACTAAATCCATATTACGCTACACGTACGAGCAGATCGTCAATGCCTGGTGTATGTACGATTGGGGAAGTTCCGCTTTCTCTACCACTGTCGAAAGTGCTGTTTTGCCGGTGTACTTCGAACAAGTCGTCGCCGCCGGACTGCCGGGCAACACAGCCACCGTTTACTGGGGGTACACCAACGCGGTCGCGCTCTTGGTCGTTGCCTTGTTAGGGCCGATCTTGGGCAGCATCGCCGACTACAAGGGGAACAAGAAATCGCTCCTGGCGCTCTTCGCTGCACTGGGGATCGTGGCGACCGCCTTGATGGTCTTCATAGACGTTGGTGACTGGTTGTTGGCCCTGGTGCTCTTCTTGATCGGCTCCGCCAGCCTGGGGGCTTCGTATGTGTTTTACGATGCTTTGCTCCCTCACGTTGCCCGCGAGGATGACATAGATTACGTCTCATCCAAAGGGTATGCCTGGGGGTATCTGGGCGGTGGCATCCTGTTGGCCATCAATATCGTGATGATCCAGGTGATCTGGGCGGACAGCACGTGGGGGACGCGCCTCTCGTTCTTTACTGTGGCCGTATGGTGGGCGATCTTTACCTTGCCCCTGCTCCGTCGTGTGCCGGAACCGTCCGCCTACACGGCCGGCATTGAGGCCGACGTCTCGGCTTTGGCCGCCGGATTCCAGCGCCTCGCTCAGACTTTCCGTGAGATCCGCAAGTATCGCCAGCTCTTCCTGTTCCTGATCGCTTTCTGGGTCTACAACGACGGCATCGGCACGATCATCAAAATGGCGACGATCTATGGCTCTGAGATCGGTATCGGTATGGCGGACCTGATCGGGGCGCTGTTGTTGACCCAGTTCGCCGGCATCCCTTTTTCGCTGATGTTCGGCAAATTCAGCAGCCGGATCGGGACGCGGCGGGCTATTACCATTGGACTGGGGTGGTACACTCTGATCACGATTGCCGGCTATTTTATGAGCCAGCCCTGGCACTTTTGGGTATTGGCGTTGATGGTGGGAATGGTACAGGGCGGCACGCAGGCCCTCAGCCGCAGTCTGTTCGGGATGATGGCCCCCAAGGCTCGCAGTGCGGAGTTCTTCGGTTTCTACGATGTCTCCAGTAAGTTTTCGGGGATCGCCGGGCCGGCACTGTTCGCTGTAGTGGGACAACTGACCGGCTCCAGTCGCCTGAGTATCCTGGCTATTATCGCTTTCTTCCTCATTGGCCTGCTGCTCCTGAACCGGGTGGATGTTGAGGAAGGGCGCCGGGTGGCACAGGCGGAGAACCTGGCAACGATGGGAGCGGAGTAAATCGAACCGCAGATGGATGTGATCCTGACCCACGAGAACGCCGATTTCGATGCAGTTGCCAGCCTGTTGGGGGCCAGCAAGCTATTCCCCACGGCTGTGCCGGTCCTGCCCCGGCGCATCAACCGGAACGCTCAGGCGTTTATCTCGCTTTACGGGGCCGAGTTGCCCTTCGTTCACCCCGACGACTTGCCTCGGAAGCGCATTCGACGGGTCATCCTGGTGGATACCCAGGGCCTGACTACGCTACGGGGGATGGATAGGCGCACCATTCAGGTGGACATCATAGACCATCATACACTCAAGCACGATCTGCCCGCCGGATGGACGTTTTCCGGTGAACTGCTGGGGGCGACGACGACTCTGTTGGTCGAGGAGATCGCCGGGCGCGGCATCCGCCTGACCGTCATCGAGGCCACGTTGCTCCTCCTGGGTATTTACGAGGACACCGGTTCCCTTTCCTACGAAGGCACGACTTCCAGGGACGTCTACGCGGCCGGATGGCTGATGAAACAGGGGGCCAACCTGGCCGTCGCCAACAAGTTCCTTCACCATCCCCTGGCCCCGGAACAACGCCGGCTTTATGAGTGCTTACTGGAAACTTGCGAGACGCACCAGGTCGCAGGGCACACTATCGTCATCGCCAGTGCGGAGGCCCCCGATTTTTCCGAAGAGATCTCCATCCTGGCCCATAAATTACGTGACCTGTTAGAGCCATCCGCGCTTTTCGTGTTGGTGGCGCTGAACGCAAGTCGCCGGATCCAATTAGTGGCCCGCAGTGCTACCGACGATATAGATGTCTCTCACATCGCCCGTGCGTTTGGCGGCGGGGGACACGCGCGGGCGGCGGCCGCCCTGATCCGGGGCAATTCGCTCGACGCTGTGCGGAAGGAGTTGCTCGATTTGCTTCCGCAGGTCGTGCGCCCCAGTCTGACCGTAGCCGATATTATGTCGCGGGGGGTGCGTGTCCTTTCCCCCGATGATACGATTGCCGAAGCAGCTTCCCAAATGCAGCGCACCGGTCACGAAGGATATCCGGTCGTGATCGGCGATCAGGTGCTGGGCCTGCTGACCCGGCGGGATGTGGACCGGGCGTTGCAGTTCAAGATGGAAGAAACCCCCATCGCGCAGGTTATGAAAGCCGGGACGGTCACCGTCTACAGCGACGACTCGATCCCCCATCTTCAACAGATGATGATCGAAAGTGGGTGGGGACAGATCCCGGTCGTGGATCGGGAGAGTGGTCGCATCATCGGAGTGGTCACCCGCACTGACCTGATCGCGGCGTTGGGGACGACTCCCACCACTTCTCGTCGCCGTGAGGACGAGATCGCTGCTCGCCTCGAACAAGCCCTCTCTCCCTCCGTGATGGCTTTGGTCCGTCATATCGCTCAACAGGCCCACGAGATGGGTGCTGAACCTTACTTTGTAGGGGGGGTGGTTCGAGACCTGTTGCTGGATCAACCTATCGTGGACGTGGATATGGTCATCGAGGGAGACGCCATTGCCCTGGCCCGGCGCCTGTCCGCTGAGCTGGGGGGACGAGTGCGTACCCATCGGCGCTTTGGGACGGCTAAATGGCTTCTCACCCCCCAGGTCTGGGAGCGGGTAGCCGGGCGTTCCCCTGACCCGGATGAGGATTTGCCGGCCAGCGTGGACTTCGTTACCGCACGCACCGAGTTCTATACCCATCCCACAGCCTTGCCCCAAGTAGCCCGAAGTTCCATCACCCAGGACCTGCATCGCCGGGATTTTACCATCAACACGTTGGCCATTCGTCTCAACCCCAACCATTGGGGTGAGTTACTCGACTATTACGGCGGCGAGGCCGACCTGCGCGATGGCATCATCCGTGTGCTTCACAGCCTCAGTTTTGTGGATGATCCGACCCGTATGTTGCGCGCCGCCCGGCTGGAAGTCCGAATGGGATTCCAGCTCGACCCCCGCAGTGAGGAATTGATCGCCGACGCCCTCCCGCTCCTCAGGCGGGTGAGTGGAGAGCGGATTTGGCACGAACTGGCGCTCATCTTCCGCGAAGCGGAGCCGGAGCGGGTGCTCTGTCGCCTGGAAACTTTGGGGATTTTGGCCCATATCCATCCTCAATTGCGTTGCGACCGTTGGCTGCAAAAGCGCTACCGCATCCTCCGCGAGGAATTGGATCCAGAGCAATGGCATCTCGATCCGGCCGACCGGACCTTCCTTTACCTGGCCTTGATGACGTATCGCCTGGAGCGAGAAGCGCTGCATGAGCTAACCGACCGCCTGCGCCTTACCCGCAGCGACGCCGACGACCTGTTGTTGCTTTTCGATTTGAAGGCCGCCTTGCCCCAGTTGGGCAAACTCCGCCGCCCCAGCACTGTCCACCATCTGCTGGAACCCTATCCTTCCCGTGTATTGGCAGCGGCTTGGGTGGCTACCGACCGCCGACGGCCACGGGAGTACCTTTTTAGCTACGAGACCACCTGGCGACACGTTCAGCCGATGTTGAGCGGCGACGACCTGATGGCGCTGGGCGTGCCCCCCGGCCCCATCTATCGGAATCTGTTGAACGGCCTGCGGGACGCCCGGCTGGATGGTCGGGTCCACACCCGCGAGGAAGAGGAGGCTTTGCTCCAAACCCTGTTGCAGGAGACTGTCACCTGAGTTGCAAAATCCCGTATTCCAGATACAATATCGCCCACTGGAAAATATCCAGCACACAAGGGTAAAAAGGAATAGGTGGAATGAACAAAAAAATGACCAGCGCCGCAGTACGGCAGACCTTTCTTGATTTCTTCGCTCAGCGCGGGCACACCATTGTGCCCAGCGCCAGCCTGGTTCCTGTGGACGACCCGACTCTTCTGTTCACCAACGCCGGAATGAATCAATTCAAGGACGTTTTCCTGGGCGTGGGGAGCCGTGAGTACACCCGGGCTGCTGACACGCAAAAGTGTATGCGTGTCTCTGGGAAGCACAATGACCTGGATGATGTCGGTCGGGATGGAACTCACCACACGCTGTTCGAGATGTTGGGAAATTGGTCCTTCGGCGATTACTACAAGAAAGAAGCCATCGCCTGGGCGTGGGAATTGTTGACCACAGTGTACGGCCTGTCCAAAGAGCACCTGTGGGTCACTGTCTTCCAGGATGAGTACGATGAATTGGAGACCGACGAGGAAGCCGCCGACCTATGGCGTTCGGAAACGGATATTGTCCCCGATCACATCTTGTACTTCGGTCGCAAGGACAACTTTTGGGAAATGGGAGAGACCGGCCCCTGTGGGCCGTGTAGTGAAATCCACTACGACCTAGGGCCGGAGGCATGTGATCGCCAGGGAGAGCCGGGCCACGTCTGTCAGGTTAATGGGGACTGTGCCCGATTCATCGAATTGTGGAACCTGGTTTTCATCCAATATAACAAAGATGATTCCGGTCACTTGCATCCCTTACCTGCCCGGCACATTGACACGGGGATGGGCTTCGAGCGATTGGTGGCTCTATTGCAAGGCGTGGATTCCAACTACAAGACCGACTTGTTCATCCCGATCATCCGGCGGGTACAGGAGATGGTGGGGCACACCGACGAGGATGTAGAGGCCAACATCGTCCCCTACCGGGTGATCGCCGACCACGGACGAGCGGTGACCTTCCTGATCGGGGATGGCGTCTTGCCGGGGAACGAGGGGCGCAATTATGTGCTGCGGATGATCCTCCGACGGGCGGCCCGCTTTGGCCGTAAGTTGGGGTTTACTCAACCGTTCCTGGCCGAGGTGGCCCAGGTCGTGATCGAGACGATGGGGGAGCAGTTCCCGGAACTGGTCAGCCGGCGGCCATTTATTTTGACGACCATCACCCAGGAAGAGGAGCGCTTCCTGCGGACATTGGATGTCGGTCTGACTCACCTGGACGAGATCGTGACTGATTTGAAGACGAAAGGAAAAACGACGATTCCCGGTGAGGCGGCCTTCCGACTATACGATACTTATGGCCTGCCGCTGGAGATTACCCGTGACGTGGCTGAGGAACAGGGCTTGACGGTGGACGAGGCCGGGTATCAGACCGCCCTGGAAGAGCAGCGCCGACGGGCGCGGCAGGCGGACACCTTCGAAATGCAGGACGAAGCCGTGTTGAAGCGTTACAGTCAAATTCTGCAGGACCTACAGGAGAAGGGAGTTTTGGACGCCGGCGGTGTGGAACACGACCCCTATTCGACCACTGAACTGAAGACGACACTGGTGGCCCTTTTGCGCGATGGAGAGTTTGTTCGCTCGGCACGGGAGGGACAGTCGGTAGAGGTGATCCTGCCGGCAACCTGCTTCTACATCGAGTCCGGCGGACAAGTGTCCGATACCGGCTATATCGTGGCCTTCGCCAATGAAAGCGGAAATGGAGATGGGGAGGAAGAGGGGAACGAGATCAGTTGGGAAATCGAAATAGAAGATGTGTCCCAACCAGTCCCTGGTCTGATCGTACACACCGGCACAGTGCGCAAGGGCCGCCCACGGGTCGGGGAAACGGCCTGGGCTGTCGTGGACTATCTGCGACGGATGGATATCGCGCGCAACCATACCGCCACTCATCTCCTGCACAGCGAACTCCGCTACGTCCTGGGGGAACACGTGCAGCAGGCCGGTTCGCTGGTGACGCCGGATCGGTTGCGATTCGACTTTACCCACCCGGCGATGCTGACCGAAGAAGAAATCAATGTGGTGACCAACTCGGTCAACGACGCGATTCTCCTCAACTATCCCGTGAACGTGAGCCAAATGACCTACCGTGAGGCCTTGGCTCAGGGTGTGATCGCCCTATTCGGCGAGAAGTACGGCGAGGTAGTGCGCGTTCTCAGCATTGGCTGGCCGGAAAACCCCTTCAGTCGGGAACTGTGTGGTGGAACCCACGTCCACGAGACCGGCGTGATCGGGCTGTTCCATATCGTCTCGGAGAGTGGGATCGGCGCCGGCGTCCGGCGGATCGAAGCGGTGACCGGCCGGGCCGCCGTGGAGTTGGTGGAACGACAGATCGGCACGCTCAAACGGGCCGCTGCCTACCTGGGCAGCACGCCGGATGAGGTAGATCGCAAGGCCTTGACGTTGTTGGACGAGCTGCAATCCGCTCGCAAGGAGATCACCCGGCTGGAGGAGAAATTGGCCCGCCGGGAGTTCGAGTCCCTGATGGAACGGGTCGAGACCGTGGCCGGAGTTCCCTTGGTGAGTGCCCGTGTCTCGGCCCCCAGTATGGAGGTGCTCCGCGAAATGACCGACTGGTTCCGGGATCGTCTGGGGTCGGGGGTGGTGCTGCTCGGTACTGTGTTGGATGACCGACCGGCCCTCGTCGCTGCGGTCACCCAAGACCTGGTCGCGCGGGGAGTGGATGCTTCGCAGTTGGTGCGGCAAGTCGCCCGGATCGTCGGCGGGGGTGGGGGCGGTCGTCCTGCCCTGGCCCAGGCGGGCGGGCGAGATGCCGGCCGGCTGGACGAGGCGTTGCGTCAGGCCGCCTCGATACTTCAGGAAGTGTTGTCCGCCTCCCCTCCACAGAGTATGGCCGATGATTGATATTGAGGACAAAAGCCAGGACGTTGGCGCAGAGGCCGCCGCGTCACAACTCGATTCCAAACTACAGACGGTAGTCCTGCACCCGGATGACGATTGGCCCGTTCTCCGCTACCGACTCGGTTGGCTGGATCGGGGGCGCGTCGCCCTGGTCTTACCGTGGGATGGACGACTCTTCTCCCGTCCGATTGATTTCGACCTGTTACGTCGAGAGGCCGAACGACGGCAACTGGAGATCGCTATCGTCTCTCCCGATCCGGAGGTGCGTGCACTGGCGCGGGATTGCGGCTTCCCGGCCTTTGCTTCTGTTGAGACTGCCCGCGTTGCCCCGGTATGGCGCTATCATCTTCCTGAGCCGGTTGGGCCGCCGCCTCTGGGGTGGTGGGAAGAAAAGGTAGATGTCTATCACCGGCGGGTGCGCCTCTGGCCCCGGTGGGTGGATTGGATCGGTTTCGGCCTGCGTCTGGCGATCTTTTTGCTGGTGATCGCCATTCTGGCGACGACCGCCTATCTCGTCGTGCCCTGGGGGACGGTGACGTTGGTGCCGGCCGGAAGGGAGTTCTCCCTCATCGTGCCGGTATCGGTCCAACTGGATATGGAGGGCATAGACCACGCCAATGGACTGATCCCGGCCCGGCGGTTGGGAGTTGAGGTAGGGGGATATGCCGAGACGGAGACGACCGGCGTGATGAGCCGTATTTCTGGCCGCGCCACCGGCACGGTTTTGTTCACCAACCTGTTGCCACAGAACTACCAGGTGCCGGCCGGTACCATCGTGCGCACCTCTTCCACCAGTTTCCCGATTCGCTTTCGCACCACGGCCGATGTGGTCGTACCGGCCGGCAGTCAGGCTACAGCCCCCATCGAGGCCCTGGAAGAAGGCGTGGGTAACGTCGGCGCCTTTCAGATCAACCGGGTGGAGGGTGTAGCGGCCTCTGCGCTGCGGGTCATCAACCCCGAACCGACGACGGGGGCGGAAGCGCAGGATGTGCGCGTCGTCACTCAGGCGGATTATGAGCGTTTGCGTCTTCAATTGATGCGCCAATTGCTCGACCAGGCCTATGACAAGATCCAAGACCAGGGGCTGCTAGAGCCAACGGAGATGTTGCTGCGTCAATCCCTGCGGATCGAGGCCGTCCCCAAACAGTCCTACAACCGGTTCGTCACCGAACAGGCCGACACGGTCGGGCTAGATATGCAGGTGTTGGTGAGTGGCCTGGCGGTGGACATGGGTGATGCTGAGACGGTTGCATATTTGCGCTTGGTGCGCAGTCTGCCGCCTAGCTATCGGCTGGTGGATACTCGCTTCGAAGTGGGCGAAGTAGCGGAGGAGGATGTGGGGCCAGGGCTGTTTACATTTTTCGTCACCGTCCATGGGTATGCCGCTGTGGGACTGGATGAAGACGCCGCGGTCGCTCTAGTGCGTGGTCAGCCGTTGGAAGAGGCGCGGGAACGGTTGAACGCGGAATTGCCTCTGGCAGAGGAACCACGTCTGGTGCTTTGGCCGGAGTGGCCGAAATCTCTGAAGAAGTTGGAGCGTATGCCGTACCTGCCACTGCGCATTCAGGTGGAGGTACATGCACAACAGATGGAATAAACGGATGCGCGTGTTGGCGTTGGATGTGGGAGAACGCCGCATAGGCGTGGCTGTCAGCGATCCCTCCGGGACGATTGCCCGCCCTTTGCAGGCCGTGACCCGGGCCTCTCGCAAAGAGGACTTTGCCGCTATTGCGGCCTTGGTGGCAGAATACGACGCCGGCCTGGTGGTGGTGGGCCGTCCCCTCAGTCTGGATGGTACAGAAGGCCCCCAGGCCAGACGGATCGCTCGCTATACGGCTGCCCTAGCCGATCATCTGGATGTACCGGTGGTGGCATGGGATGAGCGGTATTCAACAGTGTCCGCACAAGAGATCCTCCGTGCTCATTCCCGCTCTCGTGCTCGTCGCCCCGACCGGCGAGCACGGCAAGACCGGGGGCGGGTAGACGCAGTGGCCGCCGCTGTGATCTTGCAAAGCTACCTGGACAGTCAACAAGAGTAGCTCATGGTATTCCCTCGGCTTTCGAGGGCCGACGGGCAGACGCAAATAAGAATCCGGTACATGT
>CAZXVB010000094.1:0-8983 GCA_964643875.1 uncultured Anaerolineales bacterium
TGAGCCGGGCAGTGAAGGTGTTGAAAGCTCAAAGCGCCGGGAAACCACCGCCACCGGAGCCGCTGGAGGAGATTCGGATTGATTTGCCGCTCTCCGTCCGGCTCCCCGACGAGTACGTCCCCGATATACGCTTGCGCCTGCAAATCTATCGCCGGGTGGCCAATATGTACTCTATGGAGCAGATCGAGGAGATGGAACGCGAGCTAGAGGATCGGTTTGGCTCCCTCCCACCAGAGGTACAGAACCTGATGTACCAGTTGCGTCTGAAGGTGTTGGCCTGCCAGGCCAGAGTGAGTGTGATCGGGGTAGAGGGCGGGCGGCTGGCGTTACGCATCAGCGAGGACGTCCCCGTAAACCAGGAAGAGCTACGAAGACGATTGAGCCACTTGCAAAGTACGTCGGGCCGGATCTCGGTCAGCCACCGGAAAATCTGGTTGCCTATGCAAGAGGCCCACTGGCGGGAAAGGTTGGTTTCTGTGCTTCAGGTGCTTGGCGCTCAGCCGTGAAGTTTGCCCCCCACCTATTTACCGACCGCCCAACCCAGACTTTCCAGGCCGATCTTCAGCGCCGGACGCCACAGCGATGGTGCTTTCAACATCATACGCAAGTACGTCCAGGCCGGACCGGGACGTAATGCCCAGGCCCGAAAGGCCCGTTGCGCCCAGCGCTCCAAATCCTCCGCCCGTAAGTGAGGGTAGTCCAGCACCGTCGAGCAATCCATATCCACCTGTTCCCAGCGGGTGCCGGGCCGGAACCATCCTCGTTCTACAACCTCGAAGAAGAATGGCGATCCGGGGTAAGGGGCTGCGATGTGGAACAATGCCAGGTCCAAGGGCAACCGTTTGGCAAAGCGGATCGTTTCCTGAATTGTTTCCTCTGTCTCGCCGGGCAAGCCGATGATGAAGTATCCCCAGTTATGGATTCCAGCTTCCTTGGCCCACCGTAGCGCCTGCTCCACCTGTGCCGGTTTGATTCCCTTCCGGGCACGCCGCAATATCGCCTCGCTGCCCGACTCGATCCCCCAGGAGATCCACGTACAACCAGCTTGGGCCATCGCCTGTAACATCTCCGGGTCCACGAAATCCACTCGACTGTTGCATGTCCACGGCATCCGCAGGTCGTGTTGGCGGATCAAGGTGCATAGTCCCATTACTTGTTCCCGACTCACGGTAAAGATGTCGGCGTACATGTGAATCGAACGGACGCCCTGTGCCGCCAGGGCCTGCATTTCCTCGATAATGTGTTCCGGAGAGCGAAAGCGGATCGAATTGCCATAGGAGACATGCTTGATGCAGAACCGACATCCCCCCGGACAGCCTCGGCTGGTCACGACAAAGGCATATGGACTGGGTACCAATGGCGCTCGGTACGCCGCCAGAGGGAGCAAGTCATGCCGGGGCAAGGGCAGATCGTCCAGATGTCGAATGAACGGGCGATCGGGGTTGACGACAACCGTATTGGCCCCGCTGACGTTTCCATGTCCATCTTCACGACTGCCGTCCCGCCACACCAATCCCCGGATAGATGCCAACGGATTTTTTGCTTGCCATGCCGGCCGCCAATCGGGATCGGCATCGGTGAACAAACGATGGAGTTGGTCTGTAAATGCTGGCTCGGCCCGACGCTGGCGTCCTGCGTTGCGCTCCAGCGTATCCACTAACTCCCGCAAGGTCAACTCCGGTTCCCCTCGGAGGGCAAAGTCCAGGGAGGGAAAGGCCTGCATCGTCTGCCGAGGGATCGGTGTGACGTGCGTGCCAAACGCGATGGTCACTGCGCCCATGCTGCGGGCCAAAAACGTGCCATACATATCGTTGCGCAACGTGGGGGCCGTGACGTGAGTGACGTAGTAGCGGGGGCGTTTTTCCTCCAGCAGCTTCTCGAACGCCGCCCAACTCATCCGCAAGGGGATCGCATCTACGATCTCCACCCGGTAATCGGGGAACAGGGCCGCCATTTGCGCCAGTCCGACCTGATGCCAGATCATCCCCTCACGGGAGCGCCGCCCCACTCGATGCTGGCTCCGAATCCAGATATCCCCATCCGGGGCTGGCGGGTTGACGAACAAAATATCCACAGCGGACTCAGGCCGGGCATCTAGCCCGGCCTGCACGACCGCATCCGCATCGGGGAAACGGGGCCAGGAGACCCGTTCCTCCATCCCGGCCCCTCGATTTAAGCTTGACATTCACCACCATCCATATCCAAGGCCGCACGGGCGTCCCGTGCTTGCAATTCATTCAACACCTGCATAATCAGCCAAAAGATCGCCAATTGCAGCCCCACTAGCATCAATACCGTCCCATCCAACAGCCAGAACCACAGGCGTTCGATTGACCATCCCCGAAACGAAAGCAGCAGACTGACAGCGCCCACAGCCCCTCCGGCCAACATCGCCACCACCCCCATCCACCCAAAGTGTCGCTCCAGGGGACGGCGGAACAAGGGTTTATCGAACAACCCTTGGCGAATCGGCTCCCGATGGAAAAGCGACACCAGATAGTTGAAGGTCGCTCCCAGCGAAAAGAGGGTCACGCCTGCATACAGACACAGCCCGGCCACGAAGAGGCTCGTCACACCCCACGGACCGAGCTGACGAACGCCGCCCAGTCGCATGCTGAGGATCAACACCCCAATGAGGGCCGCGATCCCGATAAGGCCCAGCCCGGCTCCACCCAGAATACGCACCGGGTTGTAGTTCAATGCCGTCCAGATGATGGTGTAGAAGAAGCGCATCCCATCATGCACGACGCTCAGTTTGGAACGTCCCACTCGCTCCTTGTACGGAATTGGGACTTCTACCCAATGGATCTGTTCGTGTAATGCACGAGTGCTCATCACCGGTGTAAAGTTCAGACCATCGGGCAGCGGATACAAGCGCCGCAGACATTCCCGACGGATTATCCGCATACCACTGGAGCTGTCACTGACCCGCCGTCGCCCCAACAAACTCACCAGGTTGGCGAAGATGAAATTCCCCACCCGGCGGACGAGGGGCATTTCGCTTTCTGTCCCGGCCATACGGGAGCCAATCACTAAATCCGCCTGCTCCTCTAAGGCCGTCTGGCACAAGGCGGGGAAATGCTCCGGTGGATATGTGCCATCGGCGTCCAGAAAACCGAGCAAATTCCCCCGCGCGACGCTAAAGCCGGTCTTGAGAGCTGCGCCATACCCTCGATTGACCGGCTGACGGATCAGCCGCACTTGCGGGTAACCGGCGACAATCTCCGCCGTCCGGTCGTCGGACCCATCGTCTACTACGATCAGCTCCAAATCGTCTACACCCACTTTGGCCAGAGCAGGGGAGATCGTTAGTACACGTTCGATAATTTCCGCGATTCCCCCTTCCTCGTTATACGCCGGAATGACGACCGAAAGCACATTCGCGCCATCATCATCTTGCATTCGCTGTTCAGCCACTTCTACCGCCGGTTGCGACCGGGAAATCGGTATAGGAGCGGATAATACATTCATTTTTTCCTCCCTAACTTCTCAGACACTGTATCTAACCAACCCAGGGAATCCAAAATCGTTTCCTTGCTTTCCCTGACATTGTGCTTTATTAGAGTCGTTGCACAATAAGAAAAGTGGAGAATTGGGACGCAGATTCACGCGGAAAAACACGGATTGTATCCATTCTATCCCTGAAATCCGTGTTTATCCGTGTTCATCCGTGTCCAGAGTGGGGCTTTTCACTATTGCACAACACATCTATTGCTTCCTCCTCCAGGGGTGAGGCGTCCAACCGTCGGATGACGCGAGCCGGTGTCCCCACGGCCAATGCATGCGCCGGCACGGAGCGAGTGACCACCGCCCCAGCCCCGATTACGGCCCCTTTTCCCACCCGCACTCCGTCCAGCAGGATGGCCCCTGCGCCGATCCAGGCTCCATCTTCGATGGTGATACCCTGGGCCGTGATTCCTTGCTCCAACACCGGCCGGCTGGGATCGTCGAACAAATGATTGACTGCTAACACCTGCACACAGGGGGCCAGCAATACCGCATCTCCAATGTGCACTCCCCCCTGTCCGCGGATCACACATCGTTCTCCGATGAAACTTTCCCGCCCTACCCAGATACCGGCATGGGGTAGATCACGGAAGTTGTACACATGCAAGATACTGCCGTGCATCACGAAAGTCGCATCCCCGATGAAGACCCCCTGCGGACAGGCGTGCAGATACACACCGTGATCCAGGTACACCCGTCGCCCCAGGTGGATGTTGGCCGGTTGGGCCAGACGGACGTGGTCTTCCACAATGGGTGGCCCATCACTGTGTAGGATCAGGCGGTAGGCCAGTGCCCGCAGACCGATTCCCAACAAGCCTGGCACCCCTCCCAAAATAGCGTACAAAGTCTGTTCCACCACATAGCGCGCCACACCGGTGGATTGTCCATCAAGGTAGTACCGCAGAGGCCCGCGCATCGCTGCCGCTTCGGCGGCATGCGGCTGCTGGGAGACTGAATGACTCGAATGGATTGCCTCTGATGGGATCACTGCCCAACCTCCCCCTTGTATGCAATGCTCCCTTGCTTCCATCTGTTGGCGCGTTGAGGAAGTCCATAGACGGGCCTCCCAACCCGGAGTTGGCTTTCCCGACCGATGATTTCCCGGACAGCCGTGGCCAGACTAGGCGTTACACGAAAGTCGCTCTCTCCGTTTAGCCAACAGTGCCATACTTGTTGTCGTCCTCGCCCCGTTAACACCAGATAACAGCGCGCCCCAACGGCACGACCGGCTTGGATGTCGCTGCGGGCATCTCCTATCAGATAGGATCGTGTCAGGTCAATCCCCAGCATATCCGCCGCCTGGAGAAGCATCCCCGGCCGCGGCTTACGACAATCGCAATCTTCGTCCGGCCGATGTGGACAGTAAAACACGCCGTCGGTCCGCCCCCCGGCAGCCTCGATTTGCCGAACCATACGCGTGTGGATGTCTTGTACCGTTTCCGCGGCCACCATTCCACGATGGATGGCCGCCTGGTTGGTGATCACGACGATGGGCATATCCAGGCGAGCCAGTTGCGCCATCGCCTCCAATACACCGGGCAAGAACTCGAACTCTTCCCAACTCTTCACATGGTCACGCCGATTCCTACAAATGACGCCATCGCGGTCTACGAACACAGCTCGATGCATTTCACGCCTCTATGATGAGGATACGACGGGGAGCGCCAATTCACGCCACACGTGCTCATCCAGGGGGATCCGCTCCCCGTCTAGTTGTTGTTGTAATTGCTCTCGAAGTACCGTGCTGAGCAAATGGCCCAGTATCACATGGATATCCTCAATCTGTTCCATACACTGGTTGGGGATGACAACCGGCACGTCTACCAGTTCTCGCAATTGTCCTCCCTCGAAGCCGATCAGCCCGATGGTGATTCCCCCCATCTGCCGGGCTACTTCTACCGCTCGGAGCACGTTCGGCGAGTTGCCGCTTCCACTGATGGCGATCAACACATCATCGGGACGAAATAGCCCTCGCAATTGCTCCACGAACACATCCTCGTAGGCGAGGTCGTTGCTCCAGGCTGTCATTAGCGGTAAGTTGTCGGTCAGCGCGATCACACGAAAGCGCCGGCAACCCGGCACAATCGTGCCTTTGGCCAGGTCACATGCCATGTGGGAAGCCGTTGCGGCGCTCCCTCCATTGCCGATGGTGAAGATAGTTCCTTCCCTCGCATGAACTTGCAGTAAAATATCTATCGTCTCCCGAATGCGTTCCCAGGGCAACATGCCTAACGTATGTAAGACCTCGTCTATGTACCGCTGTATACTATCCACGATTTTTGATTCCTCCATGTAGATTTGAACTTTGTAGATTTGAACTTTGGAAACTTGGGACACCTTGGACAATGAAATCCTCCCGCAGGTTCAGAAGCGGTTTGAGGGCACTTTGTGCCCTGGTGTGGGGCTATACACGTGCAACTGACGTAATTTCAAACCTGCGGGAGGGTTACCGATCAATATGTCGGGTAGTGAACATCAAGTAAACGACTGAGTAGGTATAGAATGCTGACTCGCAAACAAAGCCGCCATATTCCTCCCTTGTCCCCCTATCCAGGGCACAGCTTGCATCACCTGAGCACCCTGGTCATCGAAGGAAAAAAGACGGCGTTGTAGTCCCAGATCGGTCAGGGCATCTGTCACGGCGTCTTGATGTTCTTCCGGACAATACAACAACAAAAATCCCCCACCCCCAGCCCCGGTGATCTTGCCGCCCACCGCGCCATATTCCAGCGCCGTCTGATACGCCAGGTCCAGGAAGGGAGTGGTAATTCCCTCGGCTAGACGTCGCTTCTCCATCCAACCCCGGTGGAGCAGTTGACCAAACGTCTCCAAGTCATCATTCTCCAGTGCATCCCGCATCTCCATCCCCAACGCCTTGATTGCATCCAGACGATTGATCGTCTCCGTATCGCTTTCCAGGGTGGCCTTCTGTTGGCGTTGTAAGATAGAGGAAGAATTATGAGAAGTTCCGGTAAAGAACAACATCAATCGTCGTTGCAAATTTTCCCGTGTGTCGGTGGAAATACGCAACGGCTCCACCTGGACGCCACTCTTTTGGAAGGTGATCACATTCAAACCACCGAAGGCGGCAGCATACTGGTCTTGTCTGCCGATCGGCATGCCGAGCTTCTCTATCTCGATGTAACATGCCAATTCGGCTACCTCCTCGGCCCCCAAATCAATGCCGCACCAAAAAGCCAGCGCCTTGATCATCGAAACCGCTACACTGGAAGAGGAACCCAATCCGGTCCCCGGCGGAATTTGTGACGCCAGAAAGATCGTCACACCATCACGTAAATTGAAGTAGTAGGTGATTGCCTTGGGTAATCCCAAGTCTCCATTCCAAATCAGGCCCTCACATGTCGGGCGCTTGGTCAGTGTGCGATAGTCTGCAGAAATGATCTGTACGCCCCGATTTGGCAGGTCCGGCGTGACGATAGTATAGATGTAATAGTCAATTGTCGTACTGACCACCATTCCCCCATATCGCTCATAGTACGCCGGCAGATCGGTCCCTCCACCACCGAAACTGATCCGTACCGGTGCTCTTGTTACCAACATAACAATCTCCCTCGTCTACTTGTCTACTGCGGGGTAAGTGCAAACCTTCTGGTCGACACCCTCCAGGATCAATACGCTCCTCGTTTTTGGAGGACAACCCACACAGTGTGCAGCAACAGCTTAAAATCCAGCCAAATCGTGTAGTTACGAATGTAATACATATCCAGGCGCACCCGGTCTTCGTAACTCAGATTGGATCGTCCGCTCACTTGCCATAGACCGGTCATCCCTGGTTTGACGGTCAACAAGTTGTGCTTCCAATGACGGAAATGACACAACTCCGATGGTGTGATCATTCGCGGCCCGACCAGACTCATCTCCCCGCGCAACACATTCCACAATTGGGGCAATTCGTCCAAACTATGCTCTCGCAAAAATCGGCCAATCGGCGTAATGCGCGGGTCGTTTTCCAATTTGCCGGTGGCTTCCCATTCTGCTTGTAACTCCGGATGCTCCTGCAAGTATCGGTCGGCATGGACGATCATCGAACGGAACTTGAAAGCATCGAATCGTTTGCCATTTAAGCCGACCACTCGCCGACGATGGAAGACCGGCCCAGGCGAGTTCCACTTGATCAATACTGCGATCAGAGCAAACAAAGGAGCCAATACTAACAACAGGACAAACGCTCCAACACGGTTGAGTATTTCCTTCATCACCGCATCGATCCCGGTAATGCGTGTTCGGTTGAGGCTCAGCATCGGCACGAACCCCACGTTTCGCACTTCCGCTCCGGTGGTGAACAGTTCGTACAACCCAGAGGAGAGGTTGATCCGCACCCGGTCACTGGTGCTCCAATCCTGGTAGATGCCCAACAGTTCCTCACGACACAGAGCCGTCGGGATTACAATCAACTCTTGAATGTCCAAGCTGCGAATCACGCTCCCCAGGCGAGAAAGGCCACTCAAAACCGGTAATCCTTCCAAGTGCCTTATACCGGTCGCTTGCGGCTCTACAAATCCCATCACCGTGATTCCGGCCTGGGGGGATTCTCGCAATTGGGCGGCAACGGCGCACCCTTCTTCATTGGTCCCCACAATCAGCGCTCGGCGAGTGAAGATTCCCCGCCGACGCAACCCATAGATGAGTCGGCGATAGGCAAAGCGGGTCACCGTAATCCCCACTACCGAAATCGTCCAGGAGATTGCCAGCCACCAGCGTGAGATGTCGTAATCAGATGAGCGGTACAAAAAGCTGTAGAACACCATTCCAATCAGGCCGGTCGTACAAGCATTGACGACTGCGGTATATTCTCGCAATCCACCGAACAGCCGATCCGGATCATACAATCCGTAGAACGCGAATAGTACCAGCCACATCGGGACGATGATGAGAATCAAACCGGTGTAAAACGCCGGTGAGAATGGGGCCGAGTAGGTCAACATGTTGAAACGAACGTGGTAAGCCAGCGATAGGCTGACGATGACCCACAAAGCATCTGGGAAGAGCAAGGCCAGTGCTGCCCATCGAACCGGCATTTGCCTCCAGGCTGCGCCCCATTTACGCCGTATCGAAAATGGCATCTCGTACACGGGCGGCGAAAACACGTTTTGCCGTTCTATCGTAACAGTGGTATCACTGGACATTTTACACTCCCGATTTCAGGTAAGAACAATTCACTACTTCACTACGTAATGTCGTTAACGAGCAGCATTATTATTCTAAACGAGGTTCGTCAGAGACGGGTGATGCAATTCTTGGAAAAACGCTAGAGCTTTGGCGACTGTTGGGGGCAGGAATACACGCAGAACAGATATGTTGTGCATAGCAGGAAGCTCCACTCTGAACAGGATGTGAGAACAGGATGAACACTGATTTCACGAATGAGCAATTCCCTTGGGCTTTTCTAAGATTTTCATAACGTCAAACCAACCCCTATCCCTTAAAATAGAAGAGACGTGCAGCACTGGTGCAC
>CAZXVB010000095.1:0-8951 GCA_964643875.1 uncultured Anaerolineales bacterium
TAGGCCGCGATCTGCCCTGCGCATTCGTGGGTCGCCCTCGAACTCAAAAAAGAAGCAGGTTTCGGCGTCAAATCGGCTTCCTGGGACGCCGTCGGTATCCAGGATGACCACCGCCCGCATCCAGAAGTGTACTTCACGATAGGTGGGGATTCGTCCCCGAATCCCGCGCTGCCGACGCCACTCGGCCGCCCGCTCACGCTCGGCCGGGGAAAGTTTCACCTCGGCCTCGAACTGCAGGCGGCGGAAAGCGGCTTTGATCTCGTGCCCCGCCTTCTCCATAAAGGGGTACGAGCCGTTTCTGATGGACAACGTACTGATTGGGAACAATATCCACACCCCCGGCTAGCTACGCTTGCCTCCCTCTCTGCTTTCCCACTCAGTTGGAGAAGAGAGAGGCAGACGGCATACCACAGAATTCCACCAACACGCAAGAGGGGGACTACCCAAAACACAAGGAGGAGAAAAATGCAAACCCTAATCCTGTTGGTCGCAATGGTGTTAGTAGGTCTGTTGATGGGTGCCATAGCCAGTTTGATTTGGAAAGACAAGCCACTGGGTACAGCTGGCGACTATATCGTCGCCATCGTCATCGCCATCATCGTCGGCTTGATGGACTGGTACGTCATCCCAGCGATGGGCTTCAGCAATACATTGAAGTACATTGGGGTGGCGACGGAGCCGGCGCTGAGTGCGCTGATCGTATTGTGGATCGTGCGCAAGGTGAAAAAGTAGGCCAGTGCGCCGCTTCGAACACCAAACGAACACCAAATGGAAAATACCTCTCCCATCATTGAAACCCACGCCCTGACGCGCGACTTCAGGAAGACACGGGCGGTGGATGGCCTGACGCTCTCGATCTGGCCTGGTGAGTTGTTTGGCGTGGTCGGGCCGGACGGGGCCGGCAAGACCACCACGCTGCGCTTGTTGGCCGGTCTGCTGGATATCACCTCCGGGTCAGCTCAAGTCGCCGGCTATGACCTGGCCCGCTATCCGGAGGCCATTAAACGCCGGATCGGCTACATGGCGCAGCAGTTCAGCCTCTACAGCGAACTCTCGGTGATGGAGAATCTCACCTTCTTTGCTGAGTTGTACGACGTACCGACAGACGAACTCCAAGAGCGGATGGAGCAGTTGTTGGCCTTTGCCGGTCTGACCGAATTCAAAGATCGCCGCGCGGCGCAACTTTCCGGCGGCATGCAGAAAAAACTGGCCCTGGCCTGCACCCTGATCCACCAACCAGAGATCCTGTTGCTCGACGAGCCAACCACTGGCGTGGACCCGGTATCGCGGCGCGAGTTCTGGGACATCCTGACCGACCTGAACCTGCGTGGGAGCACCATCATCGTCAGTACGCCCTATATGGACGAGGCGGACCGCTGTATGCGGGTGGGCCTGATGTACGAAGGACGCCTGGTTGTGTGCGACACCCCTCAACAGATCCGCGCCCACATCGAGGGAGAACTGATCGAATTGCGCCCTCAGGACTGGCAGGCAGCGCACACCCTCATTGCCGCGCTCCCCGGTGTGTTCGAAGTGCAAACCTATGGCGAATTACTTCACGTGTTGGTGGACTCTGCAGACAAGCGCCTGCCGGAGATCAAAATCGCACTGGAGGAACACGACCTGGTATGCCGGGATATCCGCCGGGCCACTCCGCGCATGGAAGAGGCTTTCATTTCCCTGATTAAACGTATCAAACACCTGGAAAGCGAGACAGAGGGAGAGTAGACATGTCGTTTCGCCATCTGCGGGCTGTGATCCGCAAAGAGATCAACCACATCCTACGCGATAGAGCTACTTTCTTCCTGGTGATACTGGCCCCGCTGGCGATGCTTTTCATCTTTGCCTATGGATTGACGGTAGATATCAAGCACGTGCCCGTTGCCGTACTGGACTATGACCACACTTCGACTTCACGCTCGTTCATCCAGCGGATCACGGAGGGAAAGGACCTGGATCTGTACGCCTACGTAGACACGCTGGACGAGATCAACGACCTACTGACGCAAGACGAAATCAAGGCCGCGGTGATCATCGGTGCGGATTTCGAGCGCAACCTGCTGGCCTTACGCGGGATGCCTTTGCAGATTGTCATTGATGGGACAGAGCCGGAAAGCGGTGGGTTTGCCGTGGAGCAGATCGGCGGGCGGGCCGAAGCGCTCATCAATGAGCTGCTGGCTGCTCGGATAGCAGGAGAAGGGCAAGCCTTGTCCCTACAGCCGATTGACCTGCACGTGCATGCTCTCTACAACCCGGCCCTGAAACCAAGGGTGGATATGATCCCCGGCCTGATCTCGATGATGCTCGGCTTCCCGGCCCTGTCCGTCGCGCTGACGCTGGCCCACGAGCGAGAACACGGCACACTGGAGCAGATACTGGTCACACCGGTGGGACGGGCCGAATTCCTGTTGGGCAAGATGATTCCCTACATGATCGTAGGCCTGGCCAACGTGATCGTGATGCCGGCCATCGCCAGGGCGACGTTTCACATTCCCTTCAACGGTAGCTTTCTTCTGTTCTTCCTGCTCTCGATCGTTTTCCTGTTCGCCATACTCAGCATGGGAATGCTCATAGGAGTGTTCATGCCTACCCAACCGGCGGCGTTGGCGCTCTCATTTCTGATCATTTTCTTTCCTGGTTTCTTTATGACCGGGATATTCTTCCCCATCACCTCTATGCCAGAAATGATGCGTATGGAGGCCCTTACTATGCCCGGCACACATTACGCGATCATCACCCGGGGGGTATTCCTGCCCGGTGTGGGGTTGGATGTACTTTGGCCATATGCTGTGATGTTGATTGGGCTAGGGATCGCGTTTACGGCAGCGGCGGCGTTTTTCTTCAGGAAGAAGCTGGGGTGAAGTTTGCAAGTGGGCAAGTGGGCAAGTAGGTTGTGAAAAGCAATATCAAAAGTTTCGAGGAGTGGCAGGAGACTGTTCATCTTACACTCCGTAACGATCCACTGTGGAAGTTTCAGGTTTATCCCAAGTCGCTCTTCGCCTACGAACTAGCCTGGCACGATTGCGAGTATTTGCTTAAAGATAAGCGTGGCCAGGAGATAGCAGCGCAGTTGATCCGTAGTGTGGGAGCTATCAGCGCCAACATCGAAGAGGGATATGGACGTGGCTATGGCAAGGACTATTCCTATCGTCTACGAATCGCCCAGGGCGAAGCCCGCGAATCGCGCGGTTGGTATTGGCGGGGACACAAACTGTTGCCGGACGAAGTTGTCAATCACCGGATGGATTTGTTGAGCGAGATCATCGCTATGTTGGCACCCAACATCGAAAGACAGCGCAAATACAAGGGGAAAAAGTAGATAAGTATGCAAATGGCAAATAGTAAGTGAACGTATGACTTGCAGACTTGCATACTTGCAGACTTGCATACTTGCATACTTGCAGACTTGAGTGAAATCATGTTCAAACGCATCAGATCTCTCGTAATCAAAGAATTCCTCCACCTGCTCAACGATTGGTGGCTACCAGCGTTCATGCTGTTCGGCGGTGTGCTGGAACTGTTGGCAGTCGGCTGGGCCACCTCTCGACCGATGACCAATCTGCCGCTGATGGTACTGGACCAAGACCGAAGCGTGGCCAGCCGGGCCGTCATCACTGCCCTGCAAAACACCGGCACGTTCGTGCTCGACGCCCAGGCGCCGGATATGGCAACCATCCAGGATGCGCTGGAGCGCGGCCAAATCAACGCGGCCGTGATTATCCCCCCCGATTTCAACAACGAGTTGGCCTCACCTACCGGCCACCCCTCGCTGGCGGTTCTGCTCAACGGGGCCGAAAGCACGCCGGCCACGGCCGCCCTGCGGGCCGTCGAGGGAGCCATCGGCGAGATGGGGCAGCGTATCGCCTTGCGCCGGTTGGGGCTAAGCGAGGACAATCTCTCCGATTTCAACCCCAGCCTGCGGGTCTGGTTCAACGAGACGCTTACCGAGGCGTTCTATATGACCCCGGCCGAGCTGGGCCTGATGCTGGAGTTCACAACGCTGCTCTTTGCCGCGCTCTCCTTCTCCCGCGAACGGGAGTTAGGCACACTGGAGCAACTGCTGGTGATGCCGTTCACTTCGATGGAGATCATCATCGGCAAGTCCATCCCGGTCGTACTGGTGGGATTCTCCGATTTCGTGCTCATGCTCGGCGCGGTGCATTTCGTCTTTGG
Source organism: uncultured Anaerolineales bacterium (assembly GCA_964643875.1). Lineage (GTDB taxonomy): Bacteria > Chloroflexota > Anaerolineae > B4-G1 > B4-G1 > CAZXVB01. The sequence goes on from CAZXVB010000095.1 coordinate 4,174, forward strand.
TGTCCCGGTCCGGGGGTCGCTATTCTTGCTGCTCGTTCTGGCCTTCGGCTACCTGCTGGTCGAATTGGGCAAAGGGATGGTAATCTCAATTGCGTCACGCACCCAGCACCAGGCCTTCTTGCTGGTGATGCTGATCGGTATGACCGATTTCATGTTCACCGGCTACGCTGCCCCGGTCGAATCTATGCCGGCCGCTATGCAATTCGCGGCAAACTTCATCCCGGCTCACCACTGGCTGAACATTCTGCGCAGCATCCTGCTTAAAGGAGCCGGGTTGGACATATTGTGGCCGCACGTATTAGCGTTGGGAGGACTGGGGCTGGTGATCGGGACATTCTCGTGGCGCTACGTGAGGCGGGCACTGGATTAAGAGCCTAATCACACCAGGAGCTATATGCAGACTAATCATTTCGCCATCATTGCCCGCGGCCTGACCAAACGTTTTGGCGACTTCACCGCCGTGGACAAAATTGATTTCGAGGTGCGACGAGGGGAGATATTCGGCTTCCTCGGACCCAACGGCGCCGGTAAGACTACCACCATCCGGATGATGCTCGGCCTGCTGAAGCCGACCGCCGGGACAGTGGAGGTGCTGGGTGTGCCGGTGACCGAACACCCGGAGCGAATCCGGCCCCGCATCGGCTACATGTCACAACGTTTCAGCCTGTACAACGACCTGACGGTGCTCCAAAACCTGCTCTTCTACGGTCGAGCGTATGGGCTGCCAAACGACGTGCTAAGAGAGCGCATCCAGGAGGCATTGCAGTTGACCGGATTGGAAGGGCGGGAACACATCCACACCAAAGACCTCTCCGGCGGCTGGCGGCAACGGCTGGCCCTGAACGCGGCCATTATCCACCGGCCCGAATTGATCTTCCTGGATGAGCCGACCGCCGGTGTGGACCCGGTCTCCCGCCGGGTTTTCTGGGACCTGCTCTACAAGTTGGTTCGAGAGGGCATCACGATATTCGTAACAACCCACTACATGGACGAAGCGGAGCACTGCCACCGCCTGGCCTTCATCCAGCGGGGGCGGATCATCGCTTCTGGTTCACCGGGAGAGATCAAGCGGAATGTGATGCGCGGGCAAGTGTTGGAGATCACCCCCTCGGATACGCCCGGCGCGGTCGAGGTGCTGCGGGCTGCCCGCGAGTCCGGCCGGCTGCCGCTCGACGAAGTGGCGTTGTACGGACCGCTGGTACACGTCACCGGCCCGGAGATAGAACTGCACAAGGAGGCCATCGCCACCGAGCTGCGCCGGGCGGGGATTGAGCCGGGTGAGATGGCCGTCATCGAGCCATCGCTGGAGGACGTGTTCATCGCCTGTATGAGGTGATGTGACAGCTTCCTGGCGATCATTGCGATCATTTACGTAGGTCTCGTTCGGCCAGGTTGTTGTCGAACGGCACCTTTAGCGATTGAAATCGCCTCTTCTAGCGGTCTGGCAGCCGAGCCTCCGCTTGCGTGAACGGGCCTATCCACGCCGGTGGACAGCCAGCTTTAGCTCCTCAGGCGCGGTTTCAACCGCTGGCCTGAGGAGCAACAGGAGGTTTTGGAATGAGCGGTTCGTTGACCCGCACGTTGACCACCGCCCGTAAGGAACTGCTGCACATCATCCGCGACAAGCGCACGCTGGCGGTGATGTTCTTCCTGCCGGTAATGCAGTTGTTTCTGATGGGCTATGCAGCCACCACCGACATCGAGCACTTGAGTACGGCTGTACTGGATAGCGATCGCACGTTCCAGAGCCGCGACATAATCGAGGCGTACCGCGCCTCCAACTACTTCGACATCGTCGCCTACGTGGACGACGAGGAATCATTGGCCCAGTTGGTAGACCGGGGAGTGGTGCGGGCCGGGCTGATCATCCCTCCTGGTTACGGGGCAGACATAGTCGCCGGACGCAAAGCCGATGTGGCTTTCATCATTGACGGCTCCGACCCCACCGTCGCCAATACGGTCTTTGCCGCTTCACAGCAGGTAGGGCAGGCGCATGGGATGCAGCTCATCGAGCGCCGCCTGGGTATAGAGGCGGACAACTTGCCCAGTGTGGAAGTGCACCCGCGCGTATGGTACAACCCAGAAATGAAAAGCGTGAATTTTATGATCCCTGGCCTGATCGCGATGGTACTTTTCACCCTCACCATCATGCTGACCTCGCTGGCCATCGTGCGAGAACGCGAGCAAGGCACCATCGAACAATTGATGGTCACTCCGATCCGTCCTATTGAGCTAATCGTCGGCAAAATCATTCCCTACGTTCTGGTGGCTTTCTTCGATGTGTTAGAAGTGCTAGCACTAGGCGTCTTCTGGTTCAGGGTTCCAATCCATGGGAGCCTCTCGCTGTTACTGGGGCTGGCCGCAGTTTTCCTGTTGAGTTCACTGGGCGTGGGGATATTCGTCTCCACCGTAGCCAACACGCAACAGGAGGCCATGCTGGTCGTCTGGCTGATGCTGTTACCATCAATTTTCCTGGCCGGGTTCTTCTTCCCCATCGAAGCGATGCCGAATTGGTTGCAGGCGATCAGTTACCTGGTTCCACTACGCTATATGCTGGTCATCATTCGAGGCATCATCCTCAAAGGGGTAGGGTGGGAGGTCTTGTCCGGGCAAGTAATAGCATTGGTCATCTTTGGGGTAATCGTGACGCTCTTTGCGGCCAGCCGATTCCGAAAACGGCTGGAGTAATGAAGTGGATATGACAAAATACACAATCGAGACACATAATCTGACCAAGCGTTTCAAGCAAATCACAGCCGTGAATGGATTGAACCTCGCTGTCCAACGAGGGGAAATCTTCGGCCTGCTGGGGCCGGACGGCGCCGGCAAGACAACCACCATCCGTATGCTGTGCGCAATTATGAATCCTAGCGAGGGAAGCGCACGAGTAGCGGGGTTCGACACGGTGAAAGAATCGGAAAAGATCAAGAACCGTATCGGTTACATGCCGCAGCAGTTTTCGCTATACGGCGATCTGACGGCACTGGAAAACCTGACTTTCTTCGCCAACATATTCCAGGTGGAGCGGCAGGAGCGGGAGAAGCGCATCGCCCGTCTGTTGGAGTTCGCCCGGTTGACCGAGTTCAAGAAGCGGCGGGCGGCCCACCTTTCCGGTGGGATGCAAAAGAAGCTGGCCTTGGCCTGCACACTGATCCACGCGCCAGAGATCATCTTCCTGGATGAGCCAACGACCGGCGTAGACCCCGTCTCGCGGCGCGAGTTCTGGGACATCCTGACCGAGCTTCACCTGGAGGGAGTAACGCTCTTCGTCAGCACGCCGTATATGGACGAAGCCGAACGCTGCTCGCGCGTAGCGTTGATGTTCGAAGGAAATGTCATCGTTTGTGATGAACCGGCACACATCAAAGGGTTAGTAGAAGGCGAAGTGCTGGAGCTGCGCCCCGACCGGCTGCGAGAAGCCCGCCAACTAATCACAACGATTCCGGGGATATTGGAGGTGCAAACTTACGGCGATCTGCTGCACATCTTCGTGAACAACGCGCAACAATGGAAACAGCGAATTCGATCATCTCTGACAGAAGCCGGGATCACCGTGCTGGGAATCCGCCAGACCCGCCCGCGTATGGAGGAGGCATTCATCTCGCTCATACGGAAGCAAGAAGTACTACGCAATACGGAACACGAAACACCGTAACGTATTACACAGTACATACTGCATGGGGAAAATGGTATGGACACATATGCCATCGAGGTAACTAACCTGACCAAAAAGTTCGGTGACTTCACCGCCGTGGACGGGGTGACGTTCAACATCAAACGAGGGGAGATTTTCGGCTTCCTGGGCCCCAACGGCGCAGGCAAAACAACGACGATCCGCATGCTGCTGGGACTGTTGCGCCCCACATCCGGACAGGCGACCGTGTTGGGATACGACGTCGCCCAACAGACTGAGCAAATTCGAGCGCGTATCGGGTACATGTCCCAACGGTTCAGCCTGTACAACGACCTGACGGTGAGGGAGAACCTGGACTTCTACGGTCGCACGTATGGCGTTCGTGGTGAGCAATTGCAGCGTCGGAAAGCGTTCGTCATCGAGATGGCTGGTTTGAAGGATCGGGAGCGGGAGCTGACGCGCAATCTCTCCGGCGGATGGAAGCAGCGCCTGGCGCTGGGGGCCGCTATCCTACACGAACCGGATATATTGTTTTTGGACGAACCGACCGCGGGAGTAGACCCCATCTCCCGTCGGGCTTTCTGGGACTTACTGTACGAACTGGCGGAGGGAGGAACGACGATCTTCGTCACCACGCACTACATGGACGAAGCTGAACATTGCCAGAACTTAGCCTTCATCCACAGCGGCCGCATCATCGCCCAAGGCTCTCCAGAGGAGATCAAATTGGAGCAGATGTCCGGCCAGGTATTGGAGATTGATTGCGACCAACCGGACATTGCGATCCGGGTATTGCGCGACATGGGAGTATTCGAGGAAGTCGCTCTGTACGGCGCATTGATCCACCTGATCGCCTCCGATGTGACCGCCTACCGGGCGGATATCGAACAGAGATTGGCAACCGCGGGCATTCAAATCTGGGGAATAGATGTTATTCTGCCCTCTTTGGAAGACGTGTTCATCGCCAAGGTACGGAACCACGTCGTGGCATAAAAACAACGTATCTGCCCACTTGAAGGCTAAAACAGGGCTGTTTCGCCTCGGTCAAGAGACATTCGGCGAACGTTACTATTCAGGCCTTCACTACCTGACATATTGATCGGTAACCCTCCCGCAGGTTTGAAATTACGTCAGTTGCATATGT
>CAZXVB010000096.1:0-8863 GCA_964643875.1 uncultured Anaerolineales bacterium
GCCAGCGGTGCGATGAAGAGCGGATCGGCGGTGATATCCGGTGTATTGGTGACCACATTTCCTTGCGTCGCTGTGTTGGCATTCCACCACAGCGTGCCCCACAGGGCGACACTGCCGCCGCTTGGCGCATACACAGCCACGGTGTGCGTGGAGAAGATAGTATTCGTGACATACGCCGAGCCGGTAATCACCGCGCCGAACGTATTATCCGCGAACGTCGCATGGACCACTTCCCCGTCGGTTCCGCCCGCCGCCCGCAAACCCGCGCTACTGTTCTGCGCCATGACAGTGTTGACTACTCGATACACACCAGCATCCACTTGCAGCGCGTCGGTATTGCTGTAGACCCATGCCCGACTGAGCGTCAGGTCCCCACCGGCGACTCGCACACCATCGTCGCCGCCGACGATCCGGAAGCCGACCAACTCCACCGTACCGGAAACGACAGCCCCCACGCCATCGGTGGGCGCTTCGATGAGCACCACATTATTCTGCGGATCAAAGCGGTTCCAGTTCGCCGTCGTGTAACCGCCCTCCAGCGTCAGCGTCTTGGTCACATAGACCACCTGGCCAGCCCCCAACGTGTCGGTATATGTCCCGGCCGCCACCCGGATAGTATCGCCATTCATCGCCTGGTCCACAGCCCGCTGGATCGTCGCACACGGCCAGGCCGGCTGACGGCAACTGTTGTGCAAATCGGAACCGCCGCTGGTCGGAGGAGCAACGTAGCGGGTGCCGGGCACCTGGTTCACCGTGGTCGTGACGACGTTAGTCGCCCCACCATTGACCCAGGCCACGTTGGTGATCGGCGCATCGTACCCGGCCCAACTGGTGATGCGGGCCGTGTAAGTGATGTACAAAGTCGTGTTGGCCGGCAGGTCACCCGTCCAAGCGATGGAATGGGTATCGCTGTCGTACTGTGCCGTGCCTCCCGGCGAATCAAGGATCTGGACATCGTACAGGTAGATATCTAGCGCGTCGGTGACCGGGATGCTCGGACGCGGCACACTACCGTCGTTCTCGATGACGATGGTGTACGTCACCAGGCCATCGGGGTCGGCAGCTGCTGTGCCCGTCTTATGGCTATCGGCCATGCGATATTCAAAGGCGCCGATATCGAAGGGGGAGAACGGCAAGCGGACGACACCCTCGTAGTCCACTGCTGGCTGCACCGAGGCCGGATCGCCGCTGTCAATACAGGGGGATGACCCCAGCAGATGGAAATCTGCCCCAGCAGCATCCACGAAGCGCGGATTCTGGGAGATGGAATGAGAGACACTCCGAGAGCCTTCATAATCCGCAGTGTCGTTGTTCCACACATCGTTGTATGCCAACTGGGCTGCGTACCCGCCGCCTACGTAGATGCCATATGCGTCGTTCCCACTCACGATGGTGTTACTGATGAAGAGTTGGCCATTACCGGTTCCATCTCCACCGGCATAGACCCCACCACCAAAGTTGGCTGTATTGCTGTAAATGGTATTGTTCCAGATGCGCGGCTGACTATCTCCGTTGTAGATACCGCCGCCGTAACGTCCGGCCCGGTTGTTGTAGATCAGATTGTTCCACAAACGGGCCTGCCCGGACGCCAGGTAGAACCCACCGCCTCGAGCCGCCACACCCGCGGCCGCATTCCCATACACAGCATTTTGCTCGAAGAGCGCCTCTCCCCCTCCAGCGTAGTAGACGCCGCCGCCGTAGCCATTCTGGGATGTGTTGTCGTGGATGTAGTTCAAACGCACAGTTGGCTCGGCGCCATTCACCACGTATATACCGGCACCATTACCTGCTACATACCCACGGGTCACATGGAATCCCTGGATAGTCGGCGTGACATTCTCCGCGATCACTACCACCCGACCGGCATCCTGGCCGTCCAACGTTGTGATCCGGTCATAGTCCGCCTGATCCCAATCATTGACGGCATATCCGCCCTCCAACAACACCGTCTTACTGATGTAAACCACCTGTCCGGCCCCCAGATCGTCCACGTAGGTTCCCTGAGCGACCTTGATCGTATCGCCCGTCTGGGCCTGATCCACCGCGTGCTGAACTGTCCGACAAGGAGATTCATCCTCCACCGTACAGTTGTTGTACTGATCCACCCCATCCGGAGCGACTCGCCGGGTACCGGTGATGTAGTTGACGGTGATGGCATCATAGAACAACTCTTGTTGATCTGCTTCCTCAAACTCAACGATGATCTCCGCATGTTCCACGTCTCCACCCGCCGCTCGGGCCGGCAATGTCACCTGGAGATCAAAGGTGCGCGTCATCCCCGGCCCAACATCCGGCAAGAAGATCGTGGGCGGCTCCACAAAACTGAAGCTAGCTCGCGTAGAGAGAGTGAACGTATCGGTGAAGTTGCCCGTGTTGGTCAATGTGTGGTGATAGTTAACCGTATCGCCTGGATCGGCGGAACGGGTATGGTCCACGTCAATGTCCACACCGGGGATGTACTTCACATTGATGTCATCCACAGCGGTACCCACCACCTCGACCGGATAGGCCCACGACGTCGCCGTTATGACGACATGATCGCCCGTATTGGCCTGCGCATCCGACGGGACCGTTAACGTCAAGGTAAACTGGTGAGATTGCCCCGCTGCCAGTGTCTTGGTGAACGAGGACGGCGTCATCACCGTCCAACCATCCCGGCTGTGATAGGTGACCGTGTACGTATCGGCCACGCCCCCGTCGTTGTACAACGTGTGCGTCAACACCATAACATCGCCAGGGTCTACATTGATATTGTAGTCCGGGCTGATGTCCACGTGGGGCCGCCGCACTGTGGTGGTGTTCACTGACGTCGCCGTGCGTGTGTAGCCGAGCGTCCCCACATTGCTGGCGACATTCGATTGCGCCCGTATGGACGTTTGGTTCGTCTCACTGTATGCCGTGGGGCCAACCGTCACCACGACGGTAACCAACCGGGAAGCACCTGCCGCCAGGTCGTTCACCAATTCAGGCTCGACATCCACGCCCCATCCGGCCCGCTGGTTGAATGCGTCCACATCGAAGCTGTCGGTGAAGTTCCCCGTGTTAGTCATTCGATGTGTGTAAGTCACAGATCCACCTGACGGCGCGGTAACCAGGCCGGAGATCGGTGGCAAGGCAGTGATCGCCACATCCACGATCTGATTGACGATGATCGTGTCGGTCACACTATCCGCCCCTCCGCCGGAGGTTCCGGCGGCCGTAATGACCGCCGTATCCCAGTCCGGGGTAGTAGCCGTCGTCGGTACTGTAATGAGCACATTGAAGAGCACCCCGCTATTGTGCGGCACCGTCACCGTCATTGGAGAAATGGTGCCATCCAACCGGCCACGGCCCATCTGCACACCCAGTTGGAACGTGCTGGTGCAGTTGCCGGTATTAAGCAACTGATGGGTATAGGTGTGCGTCACCGGGTTGGAAGAGCTAGAAACCACTCGCTCCGTCCGCGGTGTGCCCAGGCTGACCCCTGCCACTTCGGCCACCCGGGTCGTGTCGGTCGCCACGTCGGTCGCGGCCGGATCGGAACGAGATTCGGCTACGAGGGTCGTCAGCCCCTCCGGCGTCAGCGGCCAGCAAGCTGCGTTGGCAGGCAAGGTCACTTCCACCGACACTACCTGGCTAGCGTGCGCATCCAGCGTAATATCGGCGGGGGTCACCGTCACGTTCCATCCCTGATCATTGTTTACGCTCAGATCGAACGTGTCCGGATAGTTGCCCGTGTTAGTCACCGTGTGGGTGTGCACAACTACGGAATTCGGGTCGCCAGACAGCACTGTGCCATCAGAGAGAGCCACACCCCGGCAGGGATTCAGCTTGATTATCTGAGTGTTGGTCACGAAAGTGGCCGAATCGTACTGTGAGGTGGCTGTGAGGATCACCGTATCCGTAACTGGCGGATATGTGCACGCATCGGTCATCGGGACCGTCAAGGTCACCACAACGTATGTACTCGCGTCTCCCCAAACGCCGGGCGGCAGCTCCTGAGCCACCGGCGAGAGAGCGATCGTCCATCCCCGCGCGTTGAACACCGCCAGATCGAAGGTGTCGGTGTAGTTGCCCAAATTCTCAAGCGTGTGGGAGAAGACGACTGTCACGGCACCAGCAGTGGCGTCAATCCACTCGTTGGCGTTGTGATCGGGGCTGAGGTCCACACCCACCGTGCGCGAGACTGTCGTTGTATCGGTCACCAGCGCATACGTCCCCTGGGGGTCCGTCTGCGAACGAGCCGTGACGACCGTCTGATCCACTGTGCCGGCCAAGGCCGTAATGGGAACCCGCACTCCAACTTGAATGTCCCGCCCCTCATGGGTCGTCTCGCCGGCGAACAACTCGGTGGTGGCCGGGGTAATGCTCACATTCCACCCCTGACTGGAGACATACGTCAAGTCGAACGTGTCCGTATAGTTGCCGGTATTGGTCAACCGGTGCGTGTAAAGGATCTGTTGATTCGGTAAACCAGAGGCCATCCGATCGGGCGCAAAGGTAATTCCATGGTTCCAGCCGGCCACCGTCTTATCAGTAGCGATATCCGTGAATTGGGTATCATTTTGAGATGTCGCCGTGATCACCAACCAGTTCTCCGTGCGAGCACTCGCACCACCGGGGACGTAGAAGGTCACGGTCACCGTAGCCGATTCCCATTGCCCCAGGCTGACCTGCGTCGGATTCAGGGTCGGGTTGACCGGGAGCCAATCCGAGTCCGAGCGGCTGGCCATTGTGATGACGAAGGTGTCCGGCGCATTACCCAGGTTGGTCAACGTGTGCGTGTAAACGATTAGTTTATCCCCAATGGTTTCTTCATCCCACCCTACCCGGTCCGGATCCAGTGAAACACCCACCGCCAGACCAACGATCGTCGTATCCACTGCCCAGGTGTAGACGCGGGTATCCACCGTAGAGGTGGCTGTAAGAATCGTGGTATCCACCGTGCCGCTGGGGATGCCGGTCGGCACCTGCACCCAGGCCGCCAGCGACTCCGTTCCCTTATACCCCACCGGGAGCGTGATGGGCTGAGTGGCGCTCCCATTGAGCACCACCGGCCAGCTATGCTCGTTCCACCATGTCATACGGAAGGCATCGCTGTAATTGCCGGTGTTGCTGATGGTATGATGGTAAGTCACCGGGCTGGTCGGCCGCCAGGTCAACGTATCCGTCCGCGGAATGAAGGCCACGCCGGCCTCTTGATACTCATCGGCTCCCATGTCGGGCAGATCGCCCAGTGTGCGCCATTGCCCGTCTATGTCGAATTCTAACGAGGTTGGGTCACCAACCTCGATACACGGCGAGCCGGTATCAATGTGGAAATCACCGCCAGCCGGATGTACGAAGATCGGATAAGCGGAGATATTGCCGGTTCCTAGCGTAGCCCCACCGCCCACGTCGGCATCGTTGTGCCACAGATCGGTGTAGCGAACCACGGCCGACCCGTAAACCGCCGTGCCGGTATGGCTGACGATGATCGTGTTGCTGATCACTGCCGTACCGCCGTACACGTATACGCCGCTTCCGCCATCGGCCGCAGCCGTGTTGGAGACGAAGGTGTTATGGAACAGCAGTGAGGTATCGGAACCGTTGTAGAAACCGCCGCCTTGTGTCGTGGCAACGTTATCATAGAACACGTTGCTCCAAACATCCATTTCGCCGGCGTTTTTGTAGATGCCGCCACCTTTTCCCTGGGCCACATTCGACTGGAAAATGTTATACTGCACGAGCGGCGCGTCGCCGACATTGTAGAATCCACCTCCGTTCTGTCCGGCCTCGTTGCCAACGAGCGTATTCCACTCCAACGTCAAATCGCCGCCGCCATTGTAGATTCCTCCACCGCGCAACAGGGCGTAACTATCGGCAATGGTATTGTATCGCAGAATTGGATTGCCCAGCGCCACATGGATCGCCCCGCCGGAGCCATTGGTGGAACCATTCTGCATCGTGAAGCCTTCCACAGTGGGATTGCCGAAGATGTAGAACACCCGTCCCTGTCCCTGGGCATCAATGATCGTTGGATGTGCCACCGGATCCCATTCACTCTCATTGAACGTATGTTCGTATCCACCCCGCACAACGACCGTCTTATTCAGCGTCACGTCATGCTCATTGTACGTTCCCTCGGCCACCTTGATCATATCACCGCCGACAGCCTGGGCAATCGCCTGCCCAACGGACCGACAGGCCTGCGTGTAGACCCGACAGTTATTGAAATCATCGAAGGAAACCTGCTGCCCCGGCGGGCGAGTCAAACGCACATACCGCGTACCGGCTGTGTAATTGATCTCGGTGGTATCCGTTGCCACTGCCCGAACCGGCTCTCCAGGGGGCGCGCTGGTGCTGGCAACGGATATCACCGTTGACTCCACCACGCCGCCAGCAGCCGTGGCCGGGATCTCCACGCGCACATAGATCGGCATCGAATCGCCTCTATCCAGCGAAATATCGCCCACCGGGTTGCACGTCGCCCACCCCACATTACTGGTGCACGCGATGGCGAACACGTCATCCACGTTGCCCGTGTTGGTCAGCCAATGCGTCAACGTGAACACCGTCTCCGGGTTCACCACTTGATGGTAACCACCGGCCGGCCCCAGTGTCGCTCCCCATGCCTGCTCGACCGTGGTCGTATTGGAGGCCACATCGAAGAAATAGAGACTGGAGCGAGACGTGGCCGTCAGATAAAGTGTCCCTTGTGCGCCACTATTCGCTCCGGCCGGCACAGAAATAGTGACCGGCACTCCCGTCGAAGCCCCTGACGACAGAGTGTAAACCGGTGCATAGCTGGCCGACCAGGCCCCGCCATCACCGCTCACCACAATCATATGACTGAGCGTAAAGGAATCGGTCAGCGTGCCGTTGTTTTGAAGCGTATAGACGTAATGCGCGTCTTCATCCGGCACCCCGATACCATCTGCATCGGCCGTCAGATCGGGAGCGTAATAGTCCACCGCCTCATCTGCGCCGATGTCATACCCACTCCCCAGGGGACGAGAGGTCCCCTCGAAGTCCCAAGCGCTCCCCGTGTCCGGGTCGCCGGCGTGGATGCACGGTGAACCAGGTTGGAGATGGAAGTCGGCGTCCAGTTGCGGATCGAGTTGCAAACTGTGCGATCCCTCCGAAGCGACACCGCCATATGCCGGAGCGGAGTTCCATACATCGTTGTACACCAGGCTGGGCGATCCGGCTGCGACGTAGATGCCGCCGCCGGTGCAAGTCGCCACAATGGTATTGCTGATCACCGGCGACCCACCCGCAATGTAGATACCGCCGCCGTTGCCCATCGCCGTATTGCTATAGAAAGTCGTATTGTACAGACGCGGACTGCCGCCGGCGGAAGCAAACCCGCCGCCGTTGCCCGTCGCTACGTTATCGTAGAAGACCACATTTCGAATCGTGGGACTGAGCGGAGTAGCAACGCCGATCCCTGCGCCGGCGCCGGTCACCTGTCCCCCTTGCAGAACGAGCTGCTCGATCAAGACCGTCGCCGTCGCCGGTGCGCTCACCGTAATCACCCGCCCGGCGGACTGTGCATCCAGAACAGCCCGCTCCGTGGGCGTCATCCAGTTGGTGATCGTATAGCCGCCACGCAAGGCAAGTGAATCAGTGATCGTCACCCGCCCTTGGCTCCCCACACACTGCCCAGCCACCCGCACATCCGACCCGGCGATGGCGTCACGCACAGCCGCCTGCACAGACGTATACACCTGCCCGGCATCCAGACGCACATAACACCCTCCGTAGTACCGTTCGTGGGCACCGATATCGGCCCGAGCGCCGAAGGGTCGGGCGTACCCATCGAAATCGTAGGTCGGGTAATTGGCCGCATCGGCCGCGTCAACGCACGGCGACGCCCCCTGCAGGCGGAAATCCACGCCGGGGTCCAAGAATAGCGGATTGGCGAAAATGTTCCCGTTGCCCGCCGCACACGAGGCCGATCCAGCACAATCCCCCACGCTGTTACTGTAGAAATCGGAGTAATAGATCGTCATCGAACCATACGCGCCGTAATTGGTGTTAGAAACGATGATATTGTTGCGGATGGTTGGTGACCCTCCGAAAGCATGGATCCCGCCACCGCTTGTACCTGCTCTATTGTCGTATAGCACGTTGTTCTCGATGAGCATAGATCCGCCCTGATCCTGAAATTCGACCCCTCCACCGTAGCTATCCGACGTATTGCCATAAACCAGATTGTTCTGCGCGGCCAAACGACCGGCACCACTCCGCAGGAAAAGCCCCCCACCGCGCCGCGTGACAGCGTTCCCGTACACTACATTCTGCTCCACTGTGATGACCTGCCCCGCACCACTTACCCACGCGTACACCCCACCGCCCTTTGGGTCTGCGTTCAAGCGATAACCGGCATTATCATAAATCCGGTTTCCCCTGACGATCGCGCTGCTTGCATACAGATAGACACCGCCTCCCCCGTTGTCCGAGCCATTATATGCCCACTCCTGGTTTCCATAGATATCGTTATCCTCGATTGTGACCTGCCCACCGACGACCAAAACCCCTCCTCCTCGGGTCTGCTTGGTCGAAGTCACCACGTTACTGTAGATATCGTTCCCCACGATTCGGACCGAGCCGCCATCCACCCGGATTCCTCCCCCATCCCGGGTCGTATTGCTGTAGATCTCATTACCCTGAACTAACACCGTCTGGCCACTGGTGCCATTGACAGCGATCCCTCCGCCGCCACCTTCCCCTCCTCCAGTGTCCACCTCGTTGTGATAGATCCGATTGTTCTCGATCTCCTGATCCCCCCCACCGTTGGCAACATAAATTCCACCACCACGGCCGCTTCCCAGAATCGCATTGCCATAAATCTCGTTGCCGGTGACAACCTGTGAACTATTGCCGACGATGTATACCCCAC
>CAZXVB010000097.1:0-2430 GCA_964643875.1 uncultured Anaerolineales bacterium
ACAGCCAGCTTTAGCTCCTCAGGCGCGGTTTCAACCGCTGGCCTGAGGAGTAACTTTTTCGGATAGGCTCTAAGGTAGCCGTCGCCCGGTTGTACGAGGCAACTGCAATGCCTGTTCCTCCCTGTTGGTTAGGGAAGTTGGGGGCTCAATGCCGGAAGTGGCGTCGCCCGGTCAGCACCATCGCCAGCCCGGCTTCGTCGGCGGCGGCGATTACTTGCTTGTCGCGCACCGAGCCGCCAGGCTGGATCACCGCCGTGATTCCCATTTTCGCTGCTTCCTGTATCCCATCGGGGAAGGGGAAGAAGGCGTCCGAGGCCATCACCGCGCCTTGTGTGCGCTTTCCCGCCTTGAGCGCCGCCAGACGCACGGAGTCCACCCGGCTCATCTGTCCGGCCCCCACGCCGACCAACGCCGTCCCTTCGGCAAAGACGATGGCGTTGGACTTGACATGTTTGACGGCCCGCCAGGCGAAACGCAGCGCTGTCCACTCGGCGTCGGTCGGTTCTCGCTGGGTTGCCACTCTCCAGGTGGTTTGATCCTCCGAGGCGGTGTCCGGCTCTTGCAGCAATACGCCATCCTGCACCGTGCGGAGTTCCCATTCCCAATCCGAGACTGTTGCTGACGGCACCTCTAGTAATCGCAGGTTCTGACGGGCCGAGAGGACTTCCAGCGCCTCTGGCGTGAACGCCGGGGCGACGACGCACTCGACGAACAGGTCGCCCAGTTGCCGGGCCGTGGCCGCATCGAATACCCGGTTCACCGCGATGATGCTTCCGAACGCTGAGACCGGGTCGCCGGCCAGGGCCGGCCCATAGGCTGCCTCCAGCGACTCCGCCGAGGCCAGGCCACATGGGTTGGTGTGTTTGACAATCACCACCGTTGGGGCCGCAAAGTCCTGTGCGGCCTGCCAGGCGGCGTCCAGGTCCAACAGGTTGTTGTACGAGAGGGGCTTGCCTTGTAACAAGCGCCCACCCATCGGGCCTTCCACACCGGGCCAGCGATACAGGGCCGCCCTCTGATGGGGGTTTTCGCCATAGCGCAACACCTGTTGGCGCTCCAGGGTGAGGGTCAGCCGATCAGGGAAGGGAGTTTCATCCTCTTTGGCGGCAAAACCCTGGCGGGCGAAGAAGCGGCGGATGGCCTCGTCGTAGGCAGCCGTGTGGGCGAAGGCTTTGTAGGCCAGTCGCTGGCGGGTACCCAGGCTCACCGCGCCATCGGCCTGCAGCTCCTCCAGCACTCCGGCATAGTCGGCCGGGTCAACCACCACAGTGACGCGCTCGAAGTTCTTGGCTGCCGCCCGCAGCAGTGTCACCCCGCCGATGTCAATCTGTTCCACGGCTTCCTCAATAGTCACGGCAGGGTTGGCGGTCACCTGGATAAAAGGATACAGGTTGCAGGCGACTAACGCGATCGGTTCGAGACCGTACGCGGCCAGCTCGGCTTTGTGCTCCGGGGTAGAGCAGGCCAGGATGCCGGCGTGGATCGCCGGGTGCAACGTCTTCACCCGTCCTCCCAACACTTCCGGAAAGCCGGTTACTTGGCTGACGTAGGTCACGGCCAATCCGGATTCCCGTAACTTGCGGGCCGTTCCTCCACTAGCGACCAACTCCATACCCAGTTCGGCTAGCCCTTGAGCAAAAGGTACCAGTCCTTGTTTGTCGTACACGCTCAGTAATGCTCGCTGTATCATAGAACCTCCTGATGAGAAGTGAGGCGTAAAAACACAAAGCGTAAGATGTAAGGCTAATGGACAGTGCGGCGGATGGCCTCAACCAGCAGCCGGTGTTCGGTTGCGTGGATCCGGGTCTCCAACGTCTCCAGACTGTCGTCGGGGTAGATGGGCACGTTTTCCTGTAGGAGCACCGGCCCGGCGTCCACGGCCTCGTCCGGCACCAGGTGGACCATCACGCCGGTGTGGGTGATTTCGCCGCGCCGGAACGCTTCGTAAGCTCGCTCGATGGCGTTCACGCCGGGGAATGTGCCCGGCAGCGCCGGATGCAGGTTGATCACCCGGTTTGGAAAAGCGTCCAAGAACGCCGAGCTGAGCACATGCATCCATCCCGCCAGTACGACCCATTCGACCCCGTATTGTTGGAGCAGAGCGGCCAGGTCGGCGTCGTATTCTGACCGGCTGCGCCCTTGCTCCCGATAGGGCCGCATGGGGATGTATTCGGTGGGAATGCCGGCCCGCTGCGCTCGCTCCAGACCGTAGGCGTCCTGGCGGTTGGAGACGACGACGGCGATCTCGACGTCGGGCAGTTCGCCCACCGCTATAGCGTCAATGATGGCTTGCAGGTTCGATCCGAATCCAGAAATCAAGACCGCGATTTTCATTTTCTCCCTCGAAAATAAACCGGGACAAGCGCCGGAATGGGGATTCCGGCGCTGCAGCCCGCGAATCCCCATTCCGGCGCTGCAGCCCGCGAATCC
>CAZXVB010000097.1:2530-6928 GCA_964643875.1 uncultured Anaerolineales bacterium
TGCAGCCCGCGAATCCCGATTCCGGCGCTGCAGCCCGCGAATCCCCATTCCGGCGTTGCAGCCCGCGAATCCCCATTCGCGGGTGCGCCCCTGCCGCGCTGGCTACCGGAGGTGGACAATTTCATCTGTATCTGTTGCGTCCACCACCTCGCCGATGAGACGGGCCTCGGGAAGGGTTTCCATGGCCCGGTCGGCCTGGTCGGCGGCCAGGACAAGTACCAGGCCGATCCCCATGTTGAACACCCGGTACATCTCGTCTTCGTCCACGTTGCCGCGCCGCTGGATCAGCCGGAAGATAGGAGGAACCTCCCAGGCATCTCGCCGCAACTGCACGCCGATCCCGTCGGGCAACACGCGGGGGATGTTGTCGAAGAACCCGCCGCCGGTGATGTGTGCCATCGCTTTGATCGTCACTCCCACCTCCCAGAGTCGCTCCACGTCGGGCAGATAGGAGCGGTGCGGGGTCAGCAACACCTCCCCCAACGGCTGCCCCAGCTCCGGGAAGACTGTGTCAAGCGGCGTATCAGCAAACACCCGCCGAACCAGCGTAAACCCGTTTGTGTGCAAGCCGGAGGAAGGCAACCCCAGGCACACATCCCGCGGCCGGACGTTTCGCCCATCCACAATCGCGTCCTGGTGCACCCATCCTACCATCGTGCCGGCCAGATCGAAGGCATCTGGCGCGTACACGTCGGGCATCTCGGCCGTCTCTCCGCCGATCAGGGCGCACCCCGCCGCGCGACATGCTGCGGCACATCCCTGCACCACTGCCGCGACCATCTCCGGGTCCAGCCTGGCCGCCGCGATGTAATCCAGGAAAAACAGCGGGCGTGCCCCTTGCACCAGAGTGTCGTCTATGCAGTGATTCACGATGTCGTGCCCCACCGTGTCATAGCGACGCATTGCCGCCGCGATCTGCGTCTT
The DNA here is from genome assembly GCA_964643875.1 of uncultured Anaerolineales bacterium. Lineage (GTDB taxonomy): Bacteria > Chloroflexota > Anaerolineae > B4-G1 > B4-G1 > CAZXVB01. The sequence goes on from CAZXVB010000097.1 coordinate 3,455, forward strand.
CGTCCCTACCCCGTCCACCGAGCTGACCAAGACCACATCCTCCAGGCGCTTCATCCCCTCTAGTGCGAACATCCCTCCAAAGCTCCCGATCCCGCGCAGGACCGCGGGCGTGTATGTGCTTTGAACTGCGTGGCGCATCAACTCGACCGCGCGATTGCCTGCCTCGATGTCCACTCCGGCGTCCTTGTAGGAGATGCGCTGTGGAGAGAGAGCAGGGGTGAGAAGGCGCGATTGGCGTATCTCGTAGACCCCAAACGCCCGGCCGATATCACGGCGGTAGTGCGCCCCCTCGAAGGAAATACACTCCACGGCCCGATAGGCCCGGTCGAGTGCCCCAGGCAGCGTCTTCGACACGGCTGTGACCCCCAACACGCGCCCGCCGTTGGTCACGTACCTGTTCCCCTCGCGGCGAGTACCGGCGTGGAAGATGATCACATCCGGGTCTGCCGCTGCCGCATCCAGCCCGGTGATCGGTTTGCCCTTCTCGTAAGACCCCGGATACCCACCGGAGGCCAGGATGACGCAGGCCGCATACGCATCCTTCCACCGTACTTCGGCCTCGTCGAGACGCCCGTCGAGACATGCTTCCAATACCTCCAGCAGATCCGTCTCCAACAGCGGCAGGATTACCTGGGTCTCCGGGTCGCCGAAGCGGGCGTTGAACTCCAGGACTTTTAGCCCTTCGTTGGTGAGTATCAGCCCGGCGTAGAGTACTCCCACGTAAGGCGTTCCCCGCCGACGCATCCCTTTCACCGCCGGACGCAGCACCTGCTCCACCGCCTGGCGGACCAGGACAGGCGGCATCAATGGCGTGGGGGCGTAGCACCCCATTCCCCCCGTATTTGGGCCGTGGTCTCCGTCGTAGACCGCTTTGTGATCCTGCACCGGGAGCATCGGGACCACCGTCTCGCCGTCGGAAAACGCGAGTAAAGAAGCCTCCTGTCCCACCAGGCGCTCCTCGACGACCACCGTCTTGCCAGCTTCACCGAAGGCCCGCTCGATCATCAGCCGGTCGAGGGCCATCTCGGCCTCGTCCAGGGTGTGACAGACGAACACGCCTTTGCCGGCCGCCAGACCGCTAGCCTTGACCACGATCGGCGCGCCGTGCTGTCGGATGTAATGCAGTGCCGTCCTGTGCTCGGTAAAGACCGCCCCTTGGGCGGTGGGGATTCGATGTTCCAGCATAAATTCTTTGGCGAAGGCCTTGGATCCCTCCAATTGAGCTGCGGCCTGCGTTGGCCCAAAGACCCGCAACCCCTCGGCAGAGAAGTGATCCACCAGCCCGGCAACCAGCGGCGCTTCCGGCCCCACGACTGTTAAGGCCACCTTTTCCTGTTTGGCCCAATCGCCAAGTTTCCTCATCTCTGTGGCACCGACGGGCACGTTGGCGATAGGAGCTTCCCCTGGACGGGTCGCTGTCGGTGCATCCGTTCCGCCGTTTCCCGGCACCACACTCACCCGGCGCACACGTGGCGAGCGGGCCAACGCCCAGGCCAGGGTGTGCTCCCGTCCTCCCGATCCGATGATCAAGATGTGCATCATAAACTCCTTCAACACGTACAGGCGATTTCCATCGCGGTTTTACATACTTCCTCGTCCGCGTTGATCGTGACGGGGTAGCAGCCATCGAAACAGGCCATACACAATGCTGTGGCGTCCTGTGCCACACTTTCGACCAATCCCTTTAGCGAGAGATAGGCGATGCTATCCACCCCCAGATGACGTCCGATTTGGGCCACGGTGAGGCGGTGGGCGATCAGTTCCTCGCGGGTGGCCATATCCACGCCCATAAAGCAGGGATGACGAAGGGGCGGAGAGGCCACCCGCAAGTGCACCTCTGCGGCCCCAGCCTGGCGCAACATAGCCACAATGGGGCCGCTGGTGTTCCCGCGCACAATCGAATCATCCACCAGCACGATCCGCTTTCCCTGCAGTGAATCGGGGAGCGGGTTGAACTTGAGCGCCACGCCCAGACGGCGCAGACGGTCGTCCGGTTGGATGAACGTGCGTCCGATGTAGCGGTTCTTGATCAGCCCTTCGCCGTAGGGAATACCGGCCGCGTGGGCGTACCCAATCGCGTGGGCAGTCGCCGAGTCCGGCACTCCCATCACCATATCCGCCTCTACGGGGTGCTCACGGGCCAGGTTGGCTCCCAGCCGTCGGCGCACCTGGTGGATGGCCCGCCCGGCCAACAAGCTGTCCGGACGGGAGAAATAGACGTATTCGAACACACACAGGGCTTGACGGGTGGCCGGCGGTGCACCCTGGGTGCAGGTGATGCCGTCTGCGTCCAGGCGTACGATCTCGCCGGGTTGCACCTCGCACACGAACTCGGCCCCAATCGTCGCCAGGGCGCACGTCTCGGAAGCGGCGACCCAGCCCGTGCTGTTCATCCGTCCCAGGCACAGGGGGCGAAAACCCCACGGATCGCGCACGGCATAGATGGCGCGCTGGGTAAGGAGGATCAGGGTATACGCCCCTTGGGCGCAATGCATCAGTTCCCGGATACGCTCCTCCCAGGTATCTCCCTCGGCTCCGGCCAACAGTTGGACGATGATCTCCGTGTCCGACGAGGTGCTGAGGCCCACGCCGCGTCGGAGCAGTTCGTTCCGCAGGGCGATGGCGTTGGTCAGGTTGCCGTTGTGACCCAGTGCCAGCGGCCCCAAGGCCGTCTCGACTAAAAAGGGCTGGGCATTGAGCACGCGAGAGGAGCCGGTAGTGGAATACCGGTTATGCCCGATGGCCATATCACCATCCAGATTTTTCAAGATGTCTTCGTTGAAGACCTGGGAGACGAGGCCCATTGCTTTGTGGATGCGTACCCCATGTTTGCCGGTCGTGGCAATGCCGGCGCTTTCTTGCCCGCGATGTTGAAGCGCGTACAGACCAAAGAACGTCAGCCGTGCTACATCCTCCCCCGGCGCATATACGCCAAAGATACCGCAGGCCTCCCTGCACTTGTCGCTTACTTCGTACATTGCTTCACTCTCTATCTCGGTCGGCTCGGTCAGCCTGGAGAACCCGCTCCGCCTGCGCGTTCTGATACGCGTGCACACGTTCTCGCAGCGCCGCATCTGAGACGGCCAGGATCTTCGCCGCCAGCAGTGCTGCTCCCTCCGGCTCTAACACCACGGCCGGCGCTACCCCCGACGGCATCCGCAGCGAGGAGAGGAGATCGGCCCCGGCGAAACGATCCGAGTAGGGTGGGCAGGCGATCACCGGTGCGACCACGTGCGCATCAACCATCCCGCTGAGGGCATTGCTTCGACCGGCCACCGTAATGTACACCTTTGGCTTCCCGTTGGCCTCGTATGCATCGAGTAGGTCCAGCAGATAGCGTGGCGTCTTGTGCGCCGACGCCACGCGCACCTCCCACGCGACGCCCAAACGGTCGAGCGCTGCTCCGATCTTTTCCACGAAAGGCTGATCGCTCGGCGAACCCATCAGAATCACGACCATATCCATTTTTTCTCC
>CAZXVB010000097.1:7028-8819 GCA_964643875.1 uncultured Anaerolineales bacterium
GACTATGGACCGCCAGCGTTCCGCCGGTTCTCCTGTATCCGCAACGCTGCTTCAATGCGCGGCTCAGCCGGGTAAAGGGCCGGATTGAACTTCCGCCCTGTCAGCCGCTCATATGTCCCTACATAACGTCGGCTTGCCTGCTCTACCAGCTCCGGCGTCATTGCGGGCGGCTCGCCATCCCCGCGATACCCTTGCCCCGCATACCACAACCGGATAAACTCCTTGTCGAAATTCTCCGGCTCCTCGCCCCGCGCCAGCCGTTCCTCATACGTATCGGCCACCCAGAAGCGGCTCGAATCCGGCGTATGCATCTCGTCAATCACCATCACCCGGCCGTCAGGGGCTTTTCCGAACTCGTACTTGGTGTCCACCAGGATCAACCCACCTCGGCGGGCCACCTCCCGCCCGTAGTGAAAGAGGGCCAACGCAGCTTGCATAATCTGTTCCCACGTCTCCGCGTCTACCAGCCCCCGTTCTATCACCTCCGCGCACGTGATCCGCTCGTCGTGCTCCCCGGCCCGTCCCTTCGTCGTCGGAGTGATGATCGGCTTGGGCAGGGGATCGTTCTTCCGCAGCCCTTCCGGGAAGCGGTACCCGTAAATCTCCCGCTCGCCCAGGCTATAACGGTACCAGAGCGCCGTCTTGGTCACGCCGGTGATATATCCCCGCACAATCACTTCCACCGGGAACGGCTCACACCTTTGAGCGATCATCACATTCGGATCGGGTACCGCGAGCATGTGATTCGCGATGATCGAGCGGGTCTGTTCGAACCAGAACGCACTGAGCTGATTCAACACCTGCCCCTTGTATGGAATCAGCCCCAGCACCCGATCGAAGGCCGAAAGCCGATCTGTCGTGATCAGCACCAGGCGGTCATCGGGCAAGGTGTAAACGTCGCGTACCTTCCCCGCGCGGCGTTCACCGAGCCAGGGCAGATTGACTGCCCCAAGCGCATTGACTGTTGACATCTTTTTCTCCCTGTCACTCCACATATCGGATCCCATTCTGAAACAGCACCAGCCCCAGGTTACCCGTCTTCCCGCGCGTCCAACCTGGGTGCTGCCACAAGACGATGTGATCCTCCGGGTGGGGCATCAGGCCCAATACGTTTCCCTCCGGGTTGCAGATCCCCGCCACGTTGCCCACCGAGCCGTTCGGGTTCCACGGGTAAGGTATCTCCTCACGACCATTTCTACCTTCTGGCGTGATGTAACGCAGCGCGATCAGCCCCAACTTGTCCATCTGAGTTATCACCTCATCATCGCGAGGCACGAACCGCCCCTCTCCGTGTGCCACCGGGCAGCAGATCGGTTCCTCAAGCCCTTGCGTGAAAATACATCGGCTTTCCGCTTGAGGTTGGAGCCACACCCAGCGGCACTCGAAGCGAGCCGATGCGTTGTGGGTCAGCGTCACCGCTTGTCGCTCGGCGCTTCGCTCTGCGTCTGGTGCCGAGAGAGGGGGGCCTGGCAACCACCCCGCCTTGACCAAAGCCTGAAACCCATTGCAGATCCCCAGCACCGGCTTTCCCGAACAGATAAACGCATACACCTCCCCGCGCAGACGGTACTGTAGGTCAACCGCCCATAGTCGCCCACCGCCCAGTGCATCCCCATACGAAAAGCCCCCTGGGAGCACCAGCATCTGGTAATCACGCAGGTGGCGCTCACCTGCCACGATCTGGTTGACGGGCACAATCTCCGGATCGCCCCCGGCTAGCTCACAGGCCCAGGCCGCCTCGCGATCCCGGTTCGTGCCGGTCGCGTGGAGAATCAACACACGTGGCTTACT
>CAZXVB010000098.1:0-8795 GCA_964643875.1 uncultured Anaerolineales bacterium
CCCGGCCGTTTCTCAGGAACAACTGTCGTCAGAATTATTGTACCACGAGTCGGGGATATTTACGGGCAAGGAAGTGCAAAGCGTGGCAAAAACCTATTCACTATCCCCTCAATAGCATCAATGGTGAACGGACGGCCCGGATGGATCAAACGCCCGGGCCTGAGCCGCCTTGACGACATCATCCCCGTATCGCAGCCCGTTGACGACCACGGTAAGCAAAAACAACCGCCCTCCACGCAGTGGACGTCGGAATCCGCCCCGCAAACGCACTGTATGATATGCTGCCCCAATAACATCCTGGAAAACCGGCAGCAGATTCAGGGACACACCCAACGCGAACCCCAACCCACGTCCGCCGACTCGCTCGAACAGGCGGGTGAGCTGTGCAATCGTCAACGCGCCGATACTGACGCGCAGGGCCAGGGTCAGCACCGCCGCCCGCAGCGCCATCGTGACTCCAGCCTCCAAGCCGGCCCAGGAGATCGGAAGCGGCCCCCAAGAGATGTCGGGTGTACCCAACAAGAACGGCGAGAGAGCTACCAGCAGGATGAGTGGCCCCCAAAACCGAGGACTGGCCAGTGTGCGCAATCCACCCCGACCGCTGAGTTCCCCAAAGGATATGACGATAGGTAACAACGGCCACAGCCATCGGGTAGGGAGCAAGGCAACCAACACGCCCACGATGACAAGGAAGAGCAGGGTGCTGCCGGTTCCCGTCCGAAGGCGTGCTCGTCCCATACCCGCACTCACGCCCACGATAGCCGCTGCGCGGCAGCTTGGCCGAGCTTCCATCCGCACCACCCGGAGACGCCCCCTACCACGACCCGCACCAGGAACAGGATCACTATGATCAGCACGGCGTGCTGCTCGTTCATTCCCAGCAAGCGAGCACCATCATGTATCATTTTGACGTACACCTTGGTAATGCCAGAGCCGAATATTACGTAACTCATCACGAACTTGTGGAAGAAATTCCAACTCACAGCCAGAACACCGGCCAGCACATACCGCCCGCCAGCCTCCGAAGGACGGCCCAGGAAGGTCAATTCCATCAGCAAGGACTCGGCCAGGATAGCAACAATAGGGCCGGTCTTCATCCCGCCCAGACTGACGACTTTCAGCACTGCCGTGATGATCCCGATGGCCAACAGCGAGCCGGTATGAGGGACAAAGTACCGCCCCGTCAGAGCAATAATCGCTCCGATCCCGGCCATAATCACCCCAATGAGAAATGTATCTGCCATAGGTGGAAACAACACATGTAGATACGCCCCCAGGGTGATCTCCAGAGCACCCCACAACGCGCCAAAAACGGCTACGTAGACCCAATCTCGTACGGCAAAGTGTTTCCAATCCATACTTGTCTCCTCTCGTCGAAGTTTCGTGTGGTTTTCTGTTCACCGACATCGGTGATACACATCACATCCGCAGTTATCCGCCCCTCCTCCAGACGAATCACCCGATCGGCGTACCGGCAGACCAGGCGCTCATCGTGAGTGATCAGCAAGATCGCCTGGCCGTTATGGTGCAGATCAACCAGGTAATCCATCAATCGGCTGAGATGCGCCCAATCCTGCCCCATCGTTGGCTCATCCAGGATCAGCAGGCGTGGGCGCAAGGCCAGCGCGGCCGCCAACGCCGTTCGCTGTTGTTGCCCCACACTGAGTGCCTGGGGGCGTTGGTCGCACAGCGTTGTCAGATCGGCAGCTTCCAGCAAGGGCATTAGGTCCGTCTCTAAACCGTAGTTCGCTGGGCCAAAGGCCACCTCCTCTGCAACAGAATCACAGACCAATTGGTGCAATGGGTTCTGGTACAACAGTCCAACCCGTCTGCCTATCGGCAAGCGCCGCAGCGACCGGCTCCAGATCACCTTTCCGCGGCGGGGGCGAATGATGCCGGCCAACAGACGGGCTACCGTGCTTTTCCCTGCTCCGTTGGGACCGGTCAAAGCCACAAACTCCCGTGGATAAATGATCAAGTCCAGGTCGCACAGGACCGGCTGATTACGTTGGTACTCGGCCGTGACCCGGCGAAGGGCAACCAATGGAGGCCTGCCATCCAAAGAGATAGGCAGGGCGGCCGGTTCGATGCGCCGTGCCCGATCAAGCCAGGGATAGCGCAGGCCCAACTGTGCCAACCAGTGTTTATCGCCCAGCACATCCACCGGTGCACCATCCGCCACGACTTGCCCCTGAGCCAGCAATATGACACGGGTAGCCAGGGGGGCGACGGCCGCCAGCCGATGCTCGACAACGACCACCGTCACCCCGGCCTGCCGGTGGAGCCGGGAGAGCGTCGCGGTGACCTGGTCAACGCCCTCCCAATCCAGATTAGCCGTCGGCTCATCCAACACCAGCACGGGGGGACGGGCCGCCAGGGTGGCAGCAATGGCGACGCGCTGTTGTTCTCCCCCGGAAAGGGTACGCACGGCTCGATGACGCAAATTCGAGATCCCCGTCGCCTCCAAGGCCCACGCCACCCGGCCTTCGACTTCGTCCGGCAGCATCCCCAGGTTCTGAGGGGCAAAGGCAACCTCTTCCTCCACGGTAATGTTGAAGAGTTGGGTAGCCGGATTCTGAAACACAATGCCGACGTGGCGAGCCAGTGCCGGGAGAGAGTGCTCGCGTGTGTCCAAGCCATCCACCAATACCCGGCCGGTCAACTCGGCGGGTATTCCCTGCGCATGGGGAATCAACCCGGCCAAAGACAAAGCTAGAGTGCTCTTGCCACACCCTGAAGGGCCGGTGAGCAAAATGAACTCCCCCCGTTTGACGTGGAGAGAAATATTATTCAGAGTAGGTTGAGACCGAGAAGCGTAACGGACGGTTACATGCTCCAGATGGATCACAGCACCTCCAGGCAGCGATCCAACCATCGGAGGACCGCCTCGTACTGCCCTTGCCGGAACTCCAACACCAGGCGGTGGAAATCCTGTTCATCCTGTGCTGCGGCCTGTGCCAGGGCATCAGCCCGTTGACGGAACAAGTCTTTCTGGCGGGCAACCAGTTGATCCAGGTGAAGCAAGTCGAGGGATCGAAAGAAGTACAGGCGGGCCAGGAACTCCAACCGGATGTAGCGCAAGTGAGATGTTGGTCGGTGGACCCACTCCATAAACACCTCTTCTCCTTGCAAGGTGACGTGGTAACGTTTGCGGGCAGGACGGTTCGCTTGCGGCTCAACTTCAACAGAGACCCAACCGGCGGATTCCATCTGACGGAGTTGGGCATAGAGCTGGCTCATACCGATACGCCAGATGGCCCCCAATTCCTGTTGAAAGGTCTGGTATAGTTCGTAGCCATACTGTGGACGGATCATCAACAATCCCAAAATCACTGGTTGGGGAGAAGGTTCTACCTGGGAAGCCATCGAAGTCGTCCTTTGCTCCAACGATTATTGGCGGTTGAAACCCCGCCTGAGGAGCTAAAGCTGGCCGTCCACGCAGGTGGACAACCGCGTCTACACAGATGAACTCTCGGCTGCAAGCCCTCTAGAGGTGATTTCAATCGCTAACAGAGGTAGCCTGAGCAGTCACCATTGTTTTAGCGTCATATTCCTGCGTTGAATATTCACAAAATAAATATTCCGGTGGGCAATTATACACCGAACCGGGCATCTGTCAACCATTCCTCCATTCCGAAAATAATCACCAGTCGGGCCGCCGCCGTTCCGACGACATGCCGACGACCCAATATCCACAATTGTCATCTCTGGGAATTTGGTGTACAATCCACAAACGATGAGCCATCTTTGGACCCCCTGGCGAATGGCATACCTACAAGGAGAAAATCCTTTGCCGACAGAGTGTCTCTTCTGCGTAAAGGCACGCCAGAGCGATGCCGAGGCCCACATCGTGCATCGCGGGAAATTATGCTACGTGGTTCTCAACCGTTTCCCCTACAACAACGGCCATTTGATGGTCGTTCCATATGTTCATGTGAATACCCTCGAGGATATGGAGATAGACGCGATGACCGAACTGATGACCCTGACCAAACTCAGCCTACGGGTACTGAGGCAAGCGTACCATCCTCAAGGGTTCAACATCGGCTTCAACATTGGCACAGTAGCCGGAGCAGGGATCGCCGGCCATATCCACCTACACGTGGTTCCCCGCTGGGGAGGGGACACCAATTATATGACCATTACCGGGCAGACGCGCGTCATTCCAGAATGGATTGATCAGACCTATCAGCGGCTACGACCATTGTTCAAAAGACTGGCATTGAATCCTGATTGAAGCATATCTTAAGCTTTCAAGGAGGAACCTATGTCTCTATCTACTAGATCATCGGAAGCAGTCATCGTATCGGCCGTTCGTACACCGATTGGCAAGTTTCGGGGCACACTGGCCGGTCTGTCGGCCTCCGACCTGGGAGCCGTGGCCATCCGTGCGGCCGTCGAGCGGGCCGGCATAGAGCCGGCCACCATAGACGAAGTCCTGATGGGCAACGTCGTTCAGGCTGGACAGGGACAGGCCCCTGCCAGGCAGGCCGCCATCAAGGCTGGTATCCCCCCTACAATAGGGGCCACAACCATCAACAAAATTTGTGGTTCCGGCCTCAAGACGATTATGTTGGCCGCAGCGATGATCGCGGCCGGCGATGGTCACATCTTCGTGGCCGGGGGTATGGAAAGTATGAACAACGGCCCATATTTACTCCCTCAGGCCCGCTTTGGCTACCGCCTGGGGGACGGCACATTGGTGGACGCGATGGTTTATGATGGTCTGTGGTGTCCCTTCGAGCACCATCATATGGGCAACTCAGCCGAATGGATCGCGCGGGAGTACGGCCTGACACGCCAGGAACTGGACGAATACGCCTATCATAGCCACCGGAAGGCCATCGAGGCGATAGATGCCGGCCGTTTTCGTGAAGAGATCGTGCCGGTTTCTGTGCCGCAGCGGAAGGGGGAGACCCTTACTTTCGACTGCGACGAAGTGCCCCGCCGGGACACGTCACTGGAGAAGCTAGCCCGTCTTAAACCCGCCTTTCAATCGGATGGAATCGTCACGGCCGGCAACTCTCCCGGCATCACAGATGGGGCAGCCGCCACCGTGGTGATGAGCCGGACAAAAGCCGAAGCATTGGGTATCCAACCGTTGGCCCGCATCATCGCTTACGATCAGGCAGCCGTCGAACCGATCCGCATATTCACTGCCCCGATCTTCGCCGTCCGTAAATTGCTCCAGAAAACCGGTACCACCGTGGCGGATTATGACCTGTTCGAAGTCAATGAGGCCTTCGCTGCCCAAATGCTGGCCGACGGGCGAGAGTTGGGATTGCCATGGGATAAGGTGAACGTCAATGGTGGCGCCATTGCTCTGGGACATCCCATCGGTTGCTCTGGCGCGCGGGTTCTGGTGACCCTGATCTATGCCTTGAAGCAGCGGGGGTTGCGGCGGGGGCTGGCCACGTTGTGCCTGGGAGGCGGCGAAGCCGTCGCTATGGCCATAGAATTGGAACCGTAACGAGTCGTTGCGAAGCTATTGAGGGAGAAAATGCAATGAAAATCGAGCATATTGCTATCGTCGGCGCAGGTACAATGGGAAACGGTATCGCTCAGGTATGCGCGACGGCCGGCTATCGTGTGACCTTGATTGACATCTTGCCGGAACAACTGGAACGGGCGATGGAGACCATTCATCGCTCGGTGGAAAAACTGCACGCCAAGAGCCGTCTGACCGACGCGGAGCGAGATGCCGGTATGACGAACATCACTACGGCCCTCGAAGTGGCTGCAGCCGCCGATGCGGATCTCGTCATCGAGGCGGTAGTGGAGCGACTGGAGATCAAAAAGCAAGTCTTCGCCGAATTGGACGACAACACACGACCAGAGGTGATTCTGGCCAGCAACACGTCCTCCATCTCGATCACCGAACTAGGGGCCGTAACCCGCCGACCGGAACGGGTCATCGGTATGCATTTTATGAACCCGGTACCACTGATGCAATTGGTGGAAATCATCCGGGGTCTGGCAACGTCGGATGCGACCACGAAGACAGTAATAGAACTGACGAAAGAACTGGGGAAGACCCCCGTTGAGGCTCAGGACTACCCCGGCTTCATTTCCAACCGCATTCTATGCCCGATGATCAACGAAGCAATCTATGCGTTGATGGAGGGCGTGGGGACGGTGGAGGCCATTGACACGGTAATGAAATTGGGGATGAATCACCCAATGGGGCCGCTGGCGTTGGCCGACTTGATCGGGTTGGACGTGGTACTCAACATCATGAACGTGCTCCACCAAGGACTAGGGGAGGACAAATACCGGCCATGCCCCTTGCTAAAGCGCATGGTCGCTGCTGGCCACCTGGGGCGGAAAACCGGCCGTGGATTCTACGAGTACGATTGAGTTGAGATTGAGTTGGGATTGAACTGAGATTGAACTGAGATTGAACTGAGACCGAGTGCGAGCCTGTTTAAAAATCGGCTGCATGGCTCGTTCGTATGCTTCATAGTGTGAGCACTTCAGTGCCGCGCAATTGAGTTTCAACCACACTTGCCGGCCCATGGCATTGTGAGCGAGATGGAAATCACGGATCTGCGCACAGTTCTGACAATCGTTGGGGCGTTCCTGGCGTTAGGGCACATCGTTGCGCCAGCCTGGAAGCTGTATAGAACGGCACCCAAAACCTCCTTGCGTTCTCCGACGATGATGTATGCTGCTCTGGCATTCGTATGGGGAAGCAGTTATCTGTGGACTGTGTGGAGCGCCGCAGCTTCCCCCGCTTCGAAGATTGCTTCGCTGCTCCACTATAGCATCTTGCCGCCTCTGATGGGGGTAGGAGTAATGTGGGCGCAGGCGTTCTTTAGCAACCGCAACAGCGGCCTGCGCTGGCGTTGGGGCTTGGTCGGCACCATCTGGGGGGGATGGGTCTTGTTGACGGGCATCTGGCCAGGTATCCCGACCGATCTGTATCGCTCGATCGCCCTGGTGGGGTCGGCCGCGTTGTGGGGAGTCGCTTTGATCACCTGGGGCCACACATACGCCCGGCAAGAATGGGCTTTCCGTCGAAATCGGATGTTGTACTGGATGTGGGCAGCTATCTTCTTGTTGCTGGGCCAAATGCTCGTTCTGTTTGGCGTGCCGCCCATCGGCGTCGTGGGATTGCTGCTCCATCTGAGCGGGGTCGTCATCATCTCAACCGCAGCGACACAGCGGAGTTTGCCAAACGTACGGGCCATACTGCGACATCTGATATACTTGCTGTGGATGGTTTTGTTGGTAGCCGTCTTCCTGATAACGGTCGGCCTGGCCCTTTCCGTCATCTCCTCTTCAACAGCTCTGTCGGTTGTAGGTATCGCTACACTGGCAATTCTTTGGGTATCGGTCTACCCCTTGATTCAAAGAGGGACAAACCGCTTAGTGGAACGGCTGATTCCGCGCATCAGCTACGATCCAAACAAGCAACTGCGAGAATACAGCCTAGCCATCGCCAATATCATCGATCTGGATCAACTGGCTGAAGTAGTTACCCAAACAGTCAACAATGTATTGAAGGCAGAACGATCTGCCCTGATCCTGGTCCAGGAACAAAGCGATCGGGTTACATTACTCCCCCTGAAGGGAATAGGAGAGTTCCCGCTTCAAGCACTCTCTTTCGAGGTACACAACCCGCTGGTCGAACACATGCATGCGGAACAAGGGTTATTGTTTCAACACAACGTCGAACATGACACAGCTTTTCACAACTTGCTGCCCCAAATCCAGGCATGGTTCCAACAGATGGGTATGGAGATCTACGTGCCCATCTTCACGCAGAACATTCTGACAGGGATTCTAGCTGTAGGCCCGCCCCACAATCGGGAGCCTTTCAGTCAGCAGGATCAGATGTTTTTGCGCACGTTAGCCAACCAGACAGCCATGGCTTTGCAAAACGCCCGCATCGTCGAAAACATGCGCAAACTCACATTGGATATCACACAACTCAACCAAGACTTACAGCAGGCCAACGAGCGAGCGGCCCAACTTGATCGGGCCAAGAGCGACTTCCTCACCATTGTCTCTCATGAGCTACGCACTCCACTCACTCACGTAAAAGGCTATGCCGATGTCTTGGCCGAACTCAGCACCGCCAATGCATTGACACCAGAGCAAATCATCTCCATTACTAACAACATTAGCCGGGCTGTAGATCGGCTCGAAGCAATTATCAAGGCGATTATGGAGCTAGCCGCAATCGAACGGGACGAGATGGACCTGCTCTTTGCTCCTACGACGCTAGCAGAGGTAATGGAATCAGCCCTCAAGCTTTGGTTACGGCCGATCCAAATCCGCCATCAACGATTGAAGGTCACAGGAGTAGAAAAAATTCCTCCCATCAAAGCTGACCATCAACGTCTTTCTCAAGCATTCAGCAACCTGGTGTCCAATGCTATCAAATATACACCAGATGGGGGGCAGATCACCATCCAGGCTCGTATGCTCAGTGATGGATATTACGAGGTGATTGTATCCGACACCGGCATCGGAATCAATCATCGCGACCAGGTGTTTATCTTCGACAAGTTCTATTCCGTGGGAGACCTGGACCAGCATTCTTCGGGGCAATACAGCTTCAAAGGCGGCGGACCGGGACTGGGCCTCTCCATTGCTCGCGGCATCATTGAAGCGCATAGCGGCAGAATTTGGGTGGTCAGCCCCGGGCATGACGAATCCCGGTGTCCCGGCAGCGAATTCCACGTTGTGTTACCTCTGGATGCCTCTCTCCAAAAACTCCGTTGGCCCGGATCGGATTCGGCCCCCGCTTCGGTGAGATCCAGGCCGACCGGCCCTTAACGATGTGCCGC
>CAZXVB010000099.1:0-8727 GCA_964643875.1 uncultured Anaerolineales bacterium
CGCAGGCCGACCATTGGCCGCAGGCCCTACAGGCTGACTTTCAGTCAGCGCAGGCGTTCCATCCGGGCTATGTCTGGGTAGATGCGATGGAGGATCGTCACGAGTTTCGGGACCATGGCGTGGCTATGCCGGCGAGACGACAGCGTTCCCAGGCCGAAAATGATGGGACACGGATCGCCACTGATTGGATGGATTGGCGCTGATTCACTTACTTAATGAGGTGGGTGCGTTTCATTTCAGTTGGAAAGTGGGCAACTCTCCCGCAGGTTGCCATTTTCGATACCAAAACACCCGGTTTTTGAAGGCAAATCCGCGCATAGTTCAACCTGCGGGAGGGTCTCCAACTCAGTTGAAACAGACTTTAATGAGGTTGCCTCGATGACAGATTTCCACACCATACGTTACCAACAATTCTTTGTAGTGGTAGTGTCAGCGCTACTGACGCTGGGTGTGTTGGGAATGGCCGTTCGCCAGACTACGGCCAACGCCGATCCCAACGATGTCACGCCGCTCCCCCCGGTAGAGACAACTGACGGGCGTGCCGGCGCTTGCTACAGTTTCTACTACGACCCGCCGCCGCAACGGCCGTTCATCCAAATGGCGCGTGACGCCGGCGCTCGATGGGAGCGCTTCGATTTCAATTGGCCCAACATCGAACCGGCCAACGATGCCTGGTCTTTCAGCGCCTACGATACGCTGGTTAACGATCTCACCGCCGCTGACATGCACATCATTGGCATTTTGCTGTGGACGCCGAGTTGGGCTGCGACCGGCGGCCTCCAGTGGTCGCCTCCACTCGATCTCACCCGCCGTCCCTTTGGCTGGTATGCGCCTACCTCGCGACCAATGGCGGGCGATGCCGATGCCAATGCCGATGTCACTGTCACCCAGGCCGCCTCATCTCCCCCGCAAGGGCTTTATCTGCCCTGGAATCATCCCGATAACCACTGGGGGAACTTCGTCTACACGATCGTGTCCCGCTATGGCAATCGGGTAAAACATTGGGAAATGTGGAACGAACCGGAGTGGAGCTACTTTTGGAGTGGTACATCCGGTGATTACGCCCAACTTCTCAAAGTCGGTTATCAGGCCACCAAGGCCGCCTGCGCCGATTGTACCGTCCTGTTCGGTGGATTGCACTATTGGGCCAATCCCAGCTTCTATCGCTGGGTGCTGAATACTCTCGATAGTGACCCACTGGCTGACCAGTACAACCATTTCTTCGATGTGATGTCCGTCCATTTCTATAGCAGCGTCTCCAATTCTTACGACCGAATTGTCGAGATTCGCACCGGGATGGATACGTACCACGTAGGTGATCATCCAATTTGGTTGACCGAGACCGGCGTGCCGGTGTGGAACGACGACTCTGTGGACCCCGACCCCACTAAATACGATTTCGCGGCCACCGAAGAGGAGGCGGCCGCCTATGTGATTCAATCCTATGCCAATAGCCTGGCGGCCGACGTCCCCCGCTATCTCTTCTTCCGCACCCACGACGCCGATATGGGTGAGTACTTCGGCCTGATCCGCAACGACCACTCCATCCGCCCGGCCTACGTCGCTTACCAGGTTGCTGCCACCTATCTGATCTCGCCCACATCTGTGACCCGGGAGCGACACGGATCCCATCGGGCCGTCACGTTGTGGGGCACACCCCACGGCAAAGTCAGCGTTCTGTGGAACGAGACGCCGACGACCGGCGTGTACACCCTCCCGGCCACGATGCCGACCGCTACGCTCGTGAGTTATCAAGGGGAAATGAGAACGATCTCCGCGGCTACGGTGTTGAGTGGCAGTGCCCAGATCGTGGTCTACACGGCTACCCTCCCCGGCGCTACCGCCAACCTCGTCTCCGACCCTGCGTACTACTTCATCGGCGGCGACCCGTTGCTCATCATTGAGTCCGAGGCGCTTAACCAACCTCCCACCTCCACGGTTCTCCCACTACCTGCGATGACTTCCACCCTCACCGTCACAGTACGTTGGCACGGTCGTGACAACCAGGCCGGTATCCAGGCCTACGATGTTCAGGTGCGTGATGGGGATGGAAATGATGCCCCTTGGAGCAATTGGCAATCGTCCACGACGGCCAATCATGCCCAATTCACCGGCCAATGGGGCCACACTTACTATTTCCGCTCTCGGGCCACCGACCGCCTGGGTAACCGGGAAGCCTGGCCGGAGTCGCCCGACGCCCACGTGACTTTCGATATTACCGCCACTGTGAGTGTCAGCATCGGGACTTTCTTCGCCGACGAGAATCGCAACGAGATATGGGATGCGCCGGTTATGAGTGGCACGACCGTCATCTTTGAAGAGCGCGAACTTCCTTCCACGACGCTGCGGCTGCTCGACGTCAATGGAGGGGACGCCATCACGCCAATCTCCGCACCCCCCTGGGTGTTCACGACCGTCATTACTTACTCCCACCATCCCTACCGGCTGTGGTTGCGCGACGCCGGCGACCGGTATATGCGTGCTCTGTCTATTGCTTCCCTGTGGGGGAGTGGCCAGCCGGTGGAATACGTGCGACCCTACATTGGTCTGTGGCCCGTTGAGCGGGTATATCTGCCGGTCGTTGTGCGGAACGCTCCCTGAAAGCAACGTGCGACGCGCCTTATAGGCGCGTCGCACGTCTGTCCCGCTAATGGGCTGCTGCTAGTGGTTGCGCACGACCACCGGCATAAAGATGCTGTGAACCTCTACGGGCGGCTCGCTCTCGATAGTGAAGACGGCCCCGTCAGAGGTACCGCTGCCGGCGTCCAATGAAGCGAATTGGACTGTGTTAGTGACGGTCGCTTCGTAGGCCACCGACGTCGTGACCAGTGCTCTGAAGGTGACGGTGTACCCGTCGCCTGCCGCCACAGACCACGGCCCCCAGGTGATCACGTCGTTAGTGGGAACCGGTGGTTGGGCAGACCCCCGAACGACCCATGTGTCAAAGTCTACCTCGACCGGCAGGGTGTCGGTCAACAGCACTCCATTCGCACGCGCCGTTCCATTGTTACGCACGACGATGGTGTAGGTAACCACGCCGCCGGGCGACACGTCCGTTGTGGGCGTCACCGTCTTGGTAACGGTCAGAGCAGTCTGGTTGACCAGGTTTAGCCCAACGACCACCGGATCGTGGTCTGACGAACGGAAAGCCGTGGGCGTGTAGAGATCCTGCAACTTGTACTCGGTGTTGTAATCTATGACCGATGGTTCATCCGCGTTGATGTGCCACTCTGTAGCTCCCGTGACTTGCGCGCTCAGGCTGGGGTTGGCCAGGGCGTGGTCCAGATAGCCTGACATACCATCGAAGATGTAGGAGTAAGCCTCCATGCCCATGTACTGTTGGATCAGGTTGGTGTAGCCTGCGTTCTTGGCGACAGTGATGGGGTCTTCCATAGCGTAGGCGTTCAAGTCTCCGATGATGAGGAAGTCCGGGTCGCCGCTGTTGGTGGGGTCGGTCGCCAGCCAGTTGACTTCGACCGTCATGGCCCGGGTCCGGGTCAGGTTGCAGTTGCCCTGTCCGTCGCCCGTATCGGGGTCGCCCACGAAGCTGCAGGATGACCCTTTGGACTTGAGATGGTTGACGACTACGGTAAATCGCTCGCCGGTCGCCCGTTCCACAAAAGTCTGTGCCAGGGCCGGACGGTTGAGAGTGTCTATGAAGCCCGGATCGAACATCGAATTCAGAATGGCCGCCGAGCCGACCGGGACAACGGTGGCCGGTTTGTAGATCAACCCCACGGCGATTTCATCCGTGCCGATCTGCGGGACGCCAGGATCAATGAACGCATATGTGGTGGCCCCGGATGCCGCGTTTAGACCATTTACCAGGTCTTGAATGGCGCTGTACTGATCGTAGCCGTCGTTCTCGATCTCCATCAGCCCGACTATGTCGGCATCCATCGCCAGCAAGGCAGTGATGATCTTGGTCCGCTGGCGGCCGAACTCCTCCGGCGTGTCCGCTCCACGCGAGGTGGGGAACCCACCGCCCTGCCCGTCGCCGTTGAAGTAGTTGAGCACGTTGAAGCTGGCGACGCGCAACCGCCCACCGACGTCGGTGGGGGCGTCGGTGCGGGCGTTGACGCGGGTGATGCTCACCGGTTCCGTTGGATGGAGACGATAGTCGGTGGTCG
Organism: uncultured Anaerolineales bacterium; assembly: GCA_964643875.1. Classification (GTDB taxonomy): domain Bacteria; phylum Chloroflexota; class Anaerolineae; order B4-G1; family B4-G1; genus CAZXVB01. Next base: position 4,131 of record CAZXVB010000099.1, read on the forward strand.
GCGGAGAGCCGGAATTGATGGGGCCATTATCGAGCACGCCGGTCAAACCAGCTTGCACTACGTCGCCCGCCCGGAGTGTATCGTCAAGGCCGATGTAGGGGATGGGGGCAGGGTTCTGGGTACTGCTCCCATCGTCCAGCACCAACATCCGGCGGGCGTTCTCGTCAGCCAATGCGGTCGCTTCCGCACTGCCGGGGGCATACAGGTTGGTGGGCTGGTACATTCGCCCGCCTTGCGCCAGGGTGACTTGACCGTAGCGGCCCTGGAAGTAGTTTTGTGCCACCGTCATCGTGTGCGGGAGCGTGACCAGCATACCCTCGTACCGCTCCAGATCGCCATCGCTCGCTTCGGGCAGTGTAATGGTCGTCGGCGAGATGGTGTTGCCGGTGCTGATGATCCCGATGGCGGCGACGGATGAAAGTTGCGTCAGATTGTAGTACTCGCCCACCGTGCCGGTCACCGTGATCCAGTCCCCGGCACTCACCACCTGAGTGGCGTAGACGAAGATGCCATCCGACGTCAGGGGGTTGTTGTCCCCGACCGGGTCTTGCAGGAAGAAGCCCCGCAGTTCATCGTTAGCCTGGAAGTCGGCCACGACGACGCCCTCCACGGTCACCACTTTTCCCAGGTAGGGGCTGGCGTCGCCCGTTCCCTGGATGTGGGGGATGCGTAGCGCCCCGATGATGGTGTGGGATGGGTTGCCGAAGGTAGGCGTAATGTACTCGGTCGCCCAGACGGCGTAATCATCGTTGATGATTTCCTCGCCCAGGTTGCCGGTTGCAGTCACGATGAAACGCACATTGACCTGGCTCCCGTTGGCCAGGCTGCTTACCGACCAACTCACCACCCCGTTGGACTCCACGCCGCCATCCAACGCCTGGGCAAAGGTGGCCCCGGCCGGCACGACGTCCGTCACGACCACATCGCTCAAGTCGAAGCCGAGCTTGTTCTCGACGGTCAGGGTGTATGTAAAGATGTCCCCCGGATTCACTTGTGCAGGAGCATCCTTGGCGATGTTCAACGCGCTGAAGCCGATGTCTTTGTCATCGCGGGGTTCGATCTTGAAATTGCCAAATCCGTAGTAGAGCGGGCCTTGCAGGAATTCGAGCAGGTCGCCATTGGCCGGTGTGTAGGCATAATTCCCCATATCGTCCACCCGCACCGGGCCGCTGCCATCGTTAATCTCCCATTCGCCATATCCGAGGTCGTCGTCGGTGACAGTCGCATTTTCGACCCGCACCAGGACACTCTCGTAGGCTTCCTGTCTCACATTGTGGGTAGAAAGGAGCGAGAAGTCCGGCAATGGATTGCCCGAACTGAGGATCGTGACGTTGGCGCCGGCGGCGAACTCGGTCAGGCCGTAATACTCCTTGACCAAACCGGTCACACGGACGTGGTCGCCCACGTTCAGATCTCCGTTGGGGCTGTAGAGCATCACGCCGTTCCACGCCCCCGGCCCATCCTGGATGAAGATGTTGTTCCCGAAATCGGCAGTGACGATCCCCTCAGTGGTCACGATCTGATCCTTGTAAGGAGAATCCCCACTCGGATCGGTCGTGTACTGAATGTCGTGGATGGGAACGAAGGCAGAGACAAGCGTCTCCCAGTAAGCCAGGTTGTTGGCCGGGTCGTCGCCGGGCGTATCGGTGCTGGCCTGAACGGTGTTGGTGATCAGGGTTTCGTTTTTGACCCCGCTGTTGACCGTGGTCGTCAGGCGGAAGGTGAACGTGACGTTGGAGGACAAATCGCCCAGGCTCCACACATACGTCCCGGACACAGGATTGCTGGGCGTGATACCGCTGTTGTCGGATACATAGGTCACACTGACAGGCAAGGTGTCCGTTACGACCACGTTCGCGGCGCTGAGCCAACCACTGGTTTGTAGCGTGATGGTGTAGACCAGCGACTGTCCACTGGTGACTTGCATCGGCCCGGTCTTTTCTACTACTAACTCGATGGCCGATACGGTATGGAACGTCCACACGTAGTCCGTCCACATTGTTTCGCCGCTCTCGTTTTGGATGGACTCGAACAGCGTAGCGGTGTAGACCGTATCGAGATCCAGCGAGGTCGTGGGTGTGAAAATGGCCGTCATCGTGGCCGCGTCGTAGGTGACCGTGCCGGTGACGGGGCCGGTGGGGCCTTCGAGGACGAATGTGCCGGTGTCCACGTTGGTGACCGTCATGTTGAACGTGGCCCGGATGTCACTGTCTAGATCCACACCGACGGCGGCATCGGCCGGATCGGTGGAGATGACGCGCGGGAACTCCGTCATATCGGCCGGGCCGCGTGGCAGAATCTGACGACGAACCACGCCGCTGTAGTCATAGCCACGGGTCACGCCGGTGACGGAAATGACATCTTCCACCACGAAAGCGCCAAAGTCAATGTAGTTCGGATCGCTTGGCTGGCCCAGGTTGTAGTATTGGTACACTTCCACCGGCCCGGAACCATCGTCTACCACCAGACTGTAATTTTGTGGCTTGGCGACGACTTGACCGATGATCTGCACCAATTGTCCTTCCAGGGATTCGCTGATTGCGCCTGTATCGGTGAGTACCGGCGAGACCGGCGTGTCCGCGCCGTAGTCAGTGATGTCATCGGGAGAAGAGGGGATCAACTCCCGCTCGGTGCGGTATTCACCTAGCGAGCCAAGGACTCGAACTCGATTGTTGCGTGCCACGGGGGCCAATCCGTTGTGGCGATAAATGAGGATGCCGGCCGTACTATCCTCAATATACATCTTGCGATTGGTGCCAAAGTCTACGAAGACGCCCGGCTCGGCGGTGACGGTCCCTTCGACGAGCACCGTTTCGCCATTGCTTCGTTGGCGGGCCTCGGCGATGGTGATCAGTTCGTAGACCGTCATCTGTGCTTTGGCCTGGTTGTTGGTTGGATTGTCGGCCTCGGTGTCGGTCGTGACTATGGCTGTGTTGGTCACCAGGCTTCCGTTGGCGATGCCGGAATCCAGCGTCACCGTGAGGTAGACGGCGCAGGTCGTGTTGGAAAGCACCGTGCCCACATCCCAGGTAATGGTGTCGGTCGCGCCGGGCACGGCATTGCAGGTGGCGCTGCAGGTGTTGCTCTGGGCTACAAAGGTCGTGCTGATGGGCAAGACATCGGTCAGGACGACGTTGGTCGCGCTGAGCCGACCGGTGGTTTGCAGGGTGATGGTGTAAACGACCGATTCTCCGCTAATGGCGACGGTCGGGCCGTCCTTGCTCACGGAGAGGTCTACCATAGATGCCGTCTCGAAGGACCACACGTAGTCCGTCCACATTGTTTCGCCGCTCTCGTTTTGGATGGACTCGAACAGCGTAGCGGTGTAGACTGTCTCGAAATCCAGCGAGGTCGTGGGTGTGAAAATGGCCGTCATCGTGGCCGTGTCATAGGTGACCGCGCCGGTGACGGGGCCGGTGGGGCCTTCGAGGACGAATGTGCTGGTGTCCACGTTGGTGACCGTCATGTTGAACGTGGCCCGGATGTCACCATCTGGGTCCACGCCGACGGCGGCATTGGCCGGATCGGTGGAGATGACGCGCGGGAACTCGGTCAGGTCGCTCTGGAAACGTGGCATCACCTGGTAGCCTTCCGTATAAGGGGCGGAGCTATCGTACTGGGAACCCACTCCCACGACACGGACGTAGTCGCCGGTGGTAAATTCGTCGAGAGAGATGCCGGTATCGAAATCCCGATAAACCTTTGCGGCACCGCTTCCATCGTCCACGCTCAGGCTGCTGGACGAAGCGGATAGCACTTCGCCGGTGATCTCCACCAGTACGCCTTCTGTTGTCTCAGTGATGGCCCCTGTATCTGTGACGACCGGGGTCAGTGTGGCTGTGCTGCCCTGCGGATAGACGTCGGATGGATCGGCTGGGATGATCTCGCGTTTCCCTCTGAATTCGTCCAACTCACCGACGACGATTACTTGTTCACCTTCGTGCAAAGTGGTGAATTTGGCTCCGTTGTAGAACACATCTATCCCGGTGCTGCCAAGTGGGGCGTCCTGGATCATAAACTCGTCGCGGGACGCACCGGCGCTGTGGAGCAGACCGGTGGGGAAGTTGACGTATCCCCGAACGGCGACAATCTCGCCATCGCTCCGTTGGCGGGCCTCGGCGATGGTGATCAGTTCGTAGGCCGTCGCCTGTACCTCGGCGCGGTTGTTGGCCAGGTCGTCGCCGGGCGTGTCGGTGCTGGCCTGAACGGTGTTGGTGATCAGGGTCTCGTTTTTGACCCCGCTGGCGACCGTGGTCGTCAGGCGGAAGGTGAACGTGACGTTGGAGGACAAATCGCCCAGGCTCCACACATACGTCCCGGACACAGGATTGCTGGGCGTGATACCGCTGTTGTCGGATACATAGGTCACACTGACAGGCAAGGTGTCCGTTACGACCACGTTCGCGGCGCTGAGCCAACCACTGGTTTGTAGCGTGATGGTGTAGACCAGCGACTGTCCACTGGTGACTTGCATCGGCCCGGTCTTTTCTACTACTAACTCGATGGCCGATACGGTATGGAACGTCCACACGTAGTCCGTCCACATTGTTTCGCCGCTCTCGTTTTGGATGGACTCGAACAGCGTAGCGGTGTAGAC